>JAPPBX010000122.1 GCA_026702755.1 Candidatus Poribacteria bacterium
ATACCAAAAGAACCTTGATAACTATGGCTTTCGCATAACTTCTGAGAAATATCAGCAAAATTGAAAAACAAAAAATTTACGGTTACCACATTCATTTTGCTACAGAGCGATATCAGGTGAGAGGATATGATGAGGAAACTTATGCAGAGGAAACAGACCGCTATAATAATCTTGAAGGTGCGTTACAGTGTCTTATACAGGATGCGGGCTTTGAATTACCTGCCCAGCTGGAATTAAAACTTTTTTAGGAGGTGAGAACAATGTCCATCAAAACAATAGAAAAAGACTTTATTGATAAGGTTTCCGCAGAGATACAACTCTCAGCAGATGGTAAAGACCGCTTCCTCGTTTTTACACCCTTCCATTTCAATGATGGGGATCAGTTGGTTATTGTACTGAAAAAAATGGGAGAGAGGTGGGTACTCTCAGATGAGGCACACACCTATATGCACCTTTCATACTATATGGATGAACAGAGACTTCATAGTGGAAATCGCCAGAAGTTAATTTTAAAAGCACTATCTATGTTCCAAGTTGAAGACTGTGACGGAGAATTAGTTATTGATGTCTCTGATAGGCATTATGGGGAAGCACTTTACGACTTTGTTCAGGCACTACTCAAGATCATTGACGTTACGTACTTGTCGCGAGATACGGTTAAGTCAACATTTATTGACGATTTTCAAGCCTTTTTGTATCAGAAGGTTGAATCAAGGCGTATGACATTCAATTGGCAGCACCCTACGAATGATCCAGATGGAATTTACAAGGTAGACTGTAGAATAAACGGAAAGGTCCTCCCTTTATTTGTGTTTGCCCTAAATAATAGTGCTAAAACGCAGGCAGCCACAATCACATTACACCAGTTCAAGGCATGGGGGGTTAATTGCCAACCTATAGGTGTTTTTGAGAAAGAGAATGCGACGACTCGTGATGTATTCTTACGTTTCAACGATGTTTGCGATACATATTTCACCGACATAATTAAAAACGGCGAAGAAATCGGACAATATTTGGAAAGTTATATGTTAGATAAAACGTAATTAAGGAGCATTTTGAATGTCCAATACAACTCCACTCCGCACGGTGATTGTCGGATGCGGCATGATATCCGCGGGAGGCTATCAACCGCGCTGCCAAGCGTACCCACATCTCATTGAATTGGTTGGCTACTATGATCAAGACGAGACGCGTGCCTCAGCATTGGCAGAACGGAACGGTGGTCGCGTTTACAAATCGCTCGACGAAGTCCTAAATGACGCAAACGTAGAGGCGATTGTAAATTTGACGCTTCATATTTCGCATTATCCGGTTTCGTTGGCGGCACTGAAGGCAGGGAAGCATGTCTATTCTGAAAAGCCAATTTCCATCCGTACAGACGAGGCGAACGAACTCGTGGAAACAGCAGAAGCGATGGGTTTAAAACTCGCGTGCGCACCATCGGCGATTCTTGGCTATGTTCAGCAGAACGTCTGGCAACGCATACGTGAAGGTGAAATCGGCGATGTCATCTCTTCACTCGGGAATTTCGGTGGTCCGTTAGAACACTGGCATCCGAGTGCGGACGCTT
The DNA here is from genome assembly GCA_026702755.1 of Candidatus Poribacteria bacterium. Lineage (NCBI taxonomy): Bacteria > Candidatus Poribacteria > Candidatus Poribacteria bacterium. Next base: position 1,571 of record JAPPBX010000122.1, read on the forward strand.
TTCTGATGCACGCCGGTCCATTTCGGGATGTCGCCCCTTATCCGCTAACAACGATGACGACCATGATCGCCCCAGTGAAAACTGTGCATGGCTTTGCACGAGTCGCTGTTCCGAAACGGGTGCTAACCCAAGGGCCGCGTGAAGGCACTGAATTTGAGATAAATGAGAAAGATCACGGGTTTGCCGTGCTGGAGTTTGAGAACGGTGCCCACGGGTTCATCTATCACAGTTTTACTGTCGCTTCTGGAATTCCACCTTATGAGATCCATGGTACAGCAGGCGGATTCTCCCTTCAGGCGCACGATGATGGACGCGGTATCAAGAAATTTACCCCATCGGGTGGATGGCAAGATGAACCCTCGCCGCCGAAAGCCTTTACCGGCTTAGATTGGGGCAAAGGAGTTGCGGATTTCGCAGACGCAATCAGATCTGACCGAAACCCACGCTGTAACGGCGCACAGGCACGGCACGCATTAGAGGTCTGTGAACGGATAATCGAATCGTCGGATGCAGGCAAGCCTGTTGATGTCGTAAGCCGCTTCCCGGCACCACAGCCTGTTGGCGATGTGGCACCGTGGGAAGAGGCGTAGGGGCGAGGTCACCTCGCCCTCACTGACCCAGGGTTAACATATTAATGAAAAGGCGGTATGCCCCGCCTACACCTGCCGGGAGTTGCCGATAGAAGGCATAAGCGGCGTAGGTATAGGTGCCTTGTCCGTATTCTGCATACATAAATCCGCCGTGTTGCGGTTCCTGCTCCCGGTCGTTGCATGTGAGAAGTGCCTGATAATTTGCGTCCCACTCGGTAAGGAATTTGGAGCCGCGCTCCTCAACCCACCCATCGAAATCCGCCTCTGTAATTTGATTCGGACTGCGGAAGATGGCGTTGTCCGGCATCAAAATAGTTACCTTTGCATCCTCTTCGGAGACCTCTTCCGGTCGTCTGCCCATTGTATAAGGATACGGACCGAAGGGGGCTGCATCGAATTCCGGGGTCTGATATTGGACGATGAGATTACCACCCTTATGCACGTAGTCGAGTAGTCTACTGTTATAGGCGACAAGATCCCGCCGCACGGCGTACGCCCGAATACCGACGAGGATCGTATCGAAGCGGTTCAAATCGCCGGTACGGAGTTCCTCTCTGTCTAACATTTCTACGTCAATTCCAATCTGTTCCAGAGCCTCAGGAACTTTATCGCCTACACCCATGATGTAGCCGACGCTCAAGTTCTTCTGTGGAAGTTCAAGCGAGATGCTATGCAGCGTCATCGTGGCAGGGTGATACAGGTGGCGCGGTTCAAGGTCTCGATGATCAATTGTCTGATAGCCGGTGGTATATTCTTTGTTGTTATATGTAGCGACTGCTTGAATTGTGTATACACTACCTGCTTCCACACCCTCAGTAGATACCTCAAAAGTAAACGTCTTGCTTGCACCTTCGTGTGTGAAGGCGAAAGGCGCGTTTTCAGGGGATGCCTGCCATCCATCCGGAAGTTTAAGCGAAAGTGTACCTTCCGATTCACCCTTTACGTTATTGAGCATCTCCACCGTTGCGATAAAGGTGGTTTTTCCACCTGTCATCGTAGATTCAGAGATTGGAATAACGCCGATACGAGGTGAGACAGATAGACTAATGGCAGGGGCAACCGTTAGCAAACGCCGTTTTTCACCCCAAGGTCGGTTAATCGAACGCGTTTGGGCGGGCTGCGTTACTATAAAGTCCACACCGTCTACACGGTAGGTTACAACGCCGTGAACCTCAGGTGGCGTGAAGGGTAGAAAACGGGACGCTGGATGATTGAGTGTATAGACCGCATCGTGATATTCGGATGCCCGCGACCAATAGGGTTGCGTGTATGCCGCATTTTGTGGCACTTCCACCCCGAATGCGATAGAGACGGGTGTGTTCGTCTCTATGGGAGTCATCTCTTTCGCGTCCTCGTCTCCTTGTATTTGATGCGTGTCCCAGCCTTCAGGTGTGTCGAGCCAGGCATTGATGAATTCAGCGGCAACCGGTGCCGGATTCACCATCCGAATTCCGATTGAAAACTTTTGCCCAGGAATTGCGACAGTAAAGGTGTCAAGCGAGCGTTCCCCGGTGGGTTGAACAAGCACTTCCAATGACACGCCAAGCGCGGCGTTCGCAGTGGTCATAAATTCCTGTTCTTTATTCCTAAGTAGGAAAAGGAGATGTGATTGATCATTGCTATTGATGTCCGCTTCCTGTATCCTTTCGATTAACGCGCGAGTTGTTCTTAACCCACTTACGAGATGAGGGACAATCGTCCAAGGCTGACGGGCATCGTAGGCACTGACAGCAGCATCAACACTATTCTGAAGTTGTGCAAACTCCGCATTCAGAGTAGGGATGTTGGCGAGTTTCGCCATGCCCGAAATCGTTGTGTCGAGTCCATCAAATAACGTGTTTTCAGACTTTGGTTGCTCGGATAGGGTTGTGTCTACTAAGCGCAATTCCGAAACCGAAGAACCCTTGGACGCGCGCGTCTGTCCGGCACCTTGTGAGCGTTGGTAGCTAAGCCCTTGGCGTGCAATCTGGGAGTATGAAAGCCCCAATAAGGCGTTGTATTCGCCTGTGTCAATTTTTAATACAGGCACATCACCGGTATCGTTGCTGCGTCGCCATCTGGAACGTGAAATATAAAGTTTCTTCGGTTGCCACGCGTGTAGTCCTGCGGAAAGGTGTTCCGGGAACCGGTTGGCATCGCCTGCGACACGGAACGCCTCTTTGGTCACAACGCCGGATGCTTGATGGTGCCCGTGTCCATCTTGACGATTCCCTTGATACCGAGCGATGATAACATCGGGACGGTAGAGACGAATCAGGCGGACCATATCTTCCAAAAGCATCTCATAGTCCCATTTTTCCAGAGTTTCATCGAGTCGCTTGGAATAACCGAAATCAACAGCACTGCTGAAAAAGAGGTCTATACCGTAGTAGCGGACAGAGGCAAGGTGTTCCTCCGTTCGGACGATACCCAACGCGTCGAATAATTCGGACCCAATGAGGTTCGCGCCCCCTTCACCCCGCGTGGTTGAATATAATCCCGTTCTGATACCACGGGCACGACTGAGCCATGTCAACAACGCGCCGTTTTCATCGTCGGGGTGCGCGACGGTGTGTAGGACGGTGGCAGTTGTCTGTAGGCGTTGCAAAGCACGCCAAACTTCCGAAGCGTTCGTTGTGCCTGCCATTTCTCCTGTGTCTGCCATAGCCGTGTCCCTTCCTATTGTTCCGAGCAGTGCGAAAATCAAAATTGATATTACAACTTTTCTGAACATTAGAAAATTCTCCAATCCTATCGGTTTTGTGCCTTTCTATCAGGGGAGGGCATCGCGGAGCATCGCCACACTCTGTGGAACCCCGATATTTGCATGCGCCTTCCCTTCAAATTCAATGGATATGTATCCCTGAAATCCAGCATTTCTTAGAATGTTGATTATTTTAGCATAGTCCAACTCTAATGTATACCATTCACCACCGCCGTAATAGGTTTTGGCGTGAACAAGCACCGCTTCATCGGCGATCTGTTCCAGTTTTTGGTATGGATCTGAGAGGAAATTACCACAGTCCATTGTCACCTTCAACCATTCTGAATCAATGGCAGAAACGATACGATTGACCCCTTCAGGTGTGCATGTTAATCCCCAGTGGTTTTCGAGTCCGAGGACGACCCCATATTTTTCGGCATCTGGAAGACATTTTTCGATGGAGGCGATGACCCATTCAAATGCCTCATCTTCTGTGTGTCCGGGAAGTGTCGGTTCTTGCCCTTCAGTTTTCATCAGTTCATTGAAGGAAGGGACGGTGCCCCACCGTCCTGAGTTGAGGCGAATCGCCGGGATACCGAGTTCGTGTGCTAATCGGATGCAATGGATGGTATGATTGATGTTTTTTTGTCGTGTTGCCTCGTCTGGCGAGACGAAGCCTTGATGGATGGAGAGTGCGTAGAGATCGAGTCCATGAATGAAAGCGAGCCGTTTGAGTTTCTGAAGATACGGATTCGCTTCCGATGCCATCTGTTGATGTAGGATTTCAACGCCATTGAGTTCAAGCCGCGCGGCTTCCTCAATGACGTGCTCAATGGGAACGCGTTCAGACTTGAAATGCCAATAGGAGTAAGTGGATACACCGAGTTTCATTTATCACCTCATTTAGAGTATTTGTGCGCTATATGATAGCATAACTCGGAATTCAAATCCACTTTTTTGTCGGTTATCAGTCCGGGCCTGGGGGTCCAAAATTGGGCGAAAAAGCGGAAACTAAATAGTCCTCCTATATCGTCAATGCTGCTTGAGTCTGCCCCACGGCACTATTTGCTTTTCTGTGCTCGGTGAAACGGGCAAGAATGCCTCCGGCACCCATTCCGGATGCAAACCCAGTGACAACTCATTTACTATTTCAATGGGGTCGCTGAGTCCACCTGCAGCCTTTACAAGGTGGATGGCACTATCTCCAAAGATTTCATCGACGGGGAGTGCTTCACCGGGTCCCGGCAGCCGCACTATTCTTTGGAAAGCATAGGCAATCCATTGTCCATCAGGTGACCATGCGGGATTACTCGCCCATTCACGTGCCCCTAATCGCGTCAGTTGGCGAAGGTTATTCCCATCTATATCAATGACGAGGATATTCTTGGTTTCATTTTCCAAACTCGTTGTCGCATAGGCAATCTGTTTGCCATTGGGAGACCATGTGCATCCCGCTAACGCACCTTTTCCCAGTTTTCTCAATCTTCCACCATCGGCAGTCATCACATAGATCAAAAAATTGTCCGCCCTATGCTCCGGTCCTTGATAGGAGGTAAAGGCGATCCATTGGCTGTCTGGCGACCAAGTAGGATTTGTATTGTCCCCTTTTTTTGTCAACTGTTTCAGATTTGATCCATTTGCATTGATTCTATAGATCTGCCGATCCCCGGTTCGATCGGAGACAAAGCCAATCCACTTCCCATTAGGCGACCAAGCAGGAGAATAGTTCCGTCCTGGATGGTCTATCAACCGACGCGATTCCTTGCTCTGGAGGTCCATTACGTGGATAGTGGTTTTCCCTATTTCTCTGGATACGTATGCAAGAAAGCGACCATCAGGTGACCAAGCGTGCTCGCCCCCTTTTTTTGCGTTATTGGTGTCAAGTTTTCGTAGATCCTGACCTGTGCTATCAATGAGATAGAGATCAGCAGTCCCTTCGTGTTCGGAGATAAAGGAAAGTGCCTGAACCCTGGCTTGTGCATTTTCGGTCAAAAGGCTACTGCTTACTAACAACGCGATACCTAACATCACGTAAACCTGTATCTGTTTTAGTGTCATGAGGAGCTCCTTCGCGCCTTTTCGGTGGGACGCGGCTATTGGTTCTTAGGTTTATCCGACCCCGCCGCTGCCACCAACTTCTCTAAATTCGCCTGTCTACCTTCGCGAGAGATCAACTTATGGTTGGCTTCATGGGCGATCAACGTACCATCTCTATCAATAAGCCACCGGGCTGGAATAGATTTAACGTTATGCTGTTTCACAAGCGGACACTGTCGTTCTTTCCCACTGTAAATTTGCTGCCAGCGGATGTCGTTTTCCTTGAGGTAGTTTCGGAGCTTCGTTTCATCCGTGTCGAGGCTAATCCCAATGACCGCAAATCCCTGGTCTTTATAGGTGTCGTAAATCCTTTTGACATTCAGTATATCACTGATGCAGAAACTGTTCCAAACCGCCCAAAAATCGAGTAAGACGACTTTCCCGCGATGTTGCTGGAGCGAAATCGGTTTGCCATCAAGGTCTGTTGCGGAAAAATTGGGAACAGGTTTTCCAAGCAACGCCAACGGAGGCGTAACCTTGCTGCGGTATTCCATTGCGAGTTCGGTGTTGCCTAATTCTTCATGAATCTCAGCAATAAGGCTTTTAGGGTTGAAGAAAATTTTGAAACGCTCAATAAGTTGATCTATGTCGTTTTCCCGTCCAGCTTTAATATAGAGACGAATAAGTATGCGGTAGATATAGAAAAAACTTTCATTATCTGGGTGTTGCTGAAGCCGCGCTTCCAAATCGGCGATAGATTTTTCAATGTTTGCCTCGTTGGGTTTTTTGCTCGGCTTTTGTGCCGCAACTTCCACCCCCGCAGACGACTTTAACAGTTCTAAATACCGAGGTATCCGCTCACTACGAGGCAGGTAGTACGGATGAAACAGACTCATATTGTGTAGATGTCCGAGCACTTCCAAGTCGGGGGTCAGTGTCAGAATGTCCACAGAATCGGTGTAATGTTGTCGGAGTTTCGTTGCCAAGGCAGCAGCTGATGCCCCTTTAGTGCCCGCCTGCAGCTCAGGTAACTCTCTAAGCAAAACCCAAACATTCACAAAGTGCGTGTTGAGCAACTTAATAATTTTCGGTGAGGAGAGCGGACCCGCTCTCAAACTTTTGCCCGACCCTCAGCACGATTCATCGTCGAGTACACCGAATAAAAGGACTGCATGAATCGGGCGATTCGATGCTTTCGCGCGTTCAACCGCATCTTCAATCGGAGTCCATTCAATTTCAAAGAACTTGTAGAACGCATCCTGAAACTTCCTCTCAACTTCTTCCGCAGTGATAGCCGTTTCCCAAGCAATCGATTTTGGCTGCGTCTCTGATAAACTGCAGAGTTCCATACGAGGAACAAATCCTATATCGGCGGTTCTAAAGGCTACGATATCTACATTGCTGTTGCGGGGTGGAAGCGATAGCGTCCATTGACAAATCGTTCCACTCTTGCGGTTGATGACGAGATGTCCAGCAAATTGGGCTGGGCTAAAGCGAGCACCGATGGACGCATCCAGTATGAAGCGGGCGTGGATTCGGAAGGTGATCTCAGCATATTCAGGCGAAAGTGCCCGTAAGCACGCCTTTGCACCGTTCTGACCGTGTCTGAGATTCATTGTTGCGCCTGAATGAAACTGTTGGAGAAAGGGAAGAATCCCCTCCGGCTCCAAGTCCCAGACATCCCCGACGTTAGCCGTTGATGGTGGAAGGAAGACTTGGAAATCCGTTGTGCTGTAGTTCTTCAGTGGATGTGCAGGTCCGGGGTTGAATAACTTTAGCCACTGTTTCCATGTCATATCCACCGGTTCTTGCCACTGTGCCTTGGATCGATTAAACTTTTCTTCTGTTGCCCACTGCAGGTTATTCGCTGTGTTCTCAATCGGATCCCAATGTGCTTGCACTGGAACAGTTGCTGAAGTGCTTAGCACGTTACGACGGTCTATCATTATCTCCACTCCCATTGTTGGAACGATTTATGGTGAAGTATACAATTACTTAGACATTGGGAGGCGAGGTTAGGAACCTCGCCAGCGATGGTGCGATTTTCTATAGACATACCACTTTTCGGATTTTACTATAAACACCCAAAACCTATTAGGCAGCAACTTGGGATACCATAGTAAACATCCTATCGGTCTTCCGGTTTATCCTTGAGTGCTTCCACCACAAGCCGTTCTAAATCTTCACCTCTGGCTTTATGCGAAATTAATTTGCCATCTCTATCAATAAGCCACGGTGCTGGAATACCACGGATACCGTATTGCCGGACCAGAGAATCTTCACCCCTTGCTCTATCGAAAATTTGCCGCCATTGGATGTTGTTCTCCTTAATGTAGTCCCGCAGTTTCGGTTCCTCATCATCAAGACTGACCCCGATAATATCAAAATCTTGGTCTTTATAGGTATCGTAGACTTTCTTGACGTTGGACATTTCTGCGATGCACGGACCACACCAAACCGCCCAAAAATCGAGCAAAACGACTTTTCCGCGGTAGTCTTGCAACGAGATCGGATTCCCATCGAGATCAATTGCGGAAAAGTCAGGCACCGATTTTCCCCACAATTCATATTTAGGATCAGCCTTGCGGTCATACACGTCAGCAAGCTCAGTATTTCCTAATCTCCTATAGATGTAGGCAAGTCTCGCATGGATAGGTTGTGCATCAGGAAGCTGCTGCTCCGCCTCCTTAAAAATCTCAAGCATTTCCTCATATCGCTCGGCTCTCGCAAGCACTTCGAATAGCATTCGATAATAATCAATGTCTGTTGTCTTGTATGACTTGAGACGCTCAACGATGGCGTTTGCAGATTGTTCGTTTCCTACTTTAGTATAGAGACTGATAAGCCGCGGATAGATTTCAAAGAAACGAGGGTCATCTGGGTGTCGTTCAAGTGTCTCTTCAAGAGCAGTGATAGCTGCTTCGGGACTACCATATATCTCTTCCGATGTGTACACACCCGATGACCAAAATACTTTAAAAGCGAAACTCAAGTTTAGAACCGTAAACGCTTGATTCTTATGATGCCGACAACGAGCCAGGGGTATAACGTCCCCATACACTACACGTTCTTCACTTTTCATTGCTCTATATTCAGGGTGAAACTGGTACCCATAACTTACCGGCATTTTCGGGTCCGCGTTGCTTGTAAAGATTGGTTTGCCACCCAATTCATCTGCCGGACACAGCAAGAGATTCGCATCTGGCAAATACTTCGGATGCAGTTCCGATAGCCACTCTGGAAAATCGCCGTGTTCTTTCTTATAGGCTTCAACCGCCTTGCCAATTGCAACCAAATTTTGTGTGCAGATTTCAATGTTTTTCTGGCTCTGTGCCTCGGTGAGATCTTCACTCGGCTTTTCTGCAGGTGTATCTGCGTTCGCAGAAGCCATTAGTAAACTCAGGATCATCGCTACAGTCAAAATTGCTTTCATTTCAGTATTCTCCTTTTCAAATTTCTTATGAAATAGTATTGAATATTTCCCGCATCTGCGAGAATTGACTATTCACGCGCTTCCAAAAATAGTTTCTGGAATTTAGCAACGACACTGCTTGCCACGTTTCCTAAATCATTTTTAGGGAATAGGTACAAACCTGCTTGAGAATGTTCAATCAGGTTTACTGTGAGATCGTTAACGCGTTCCCAATTTGACACAGCAACATCCGGTTTGAGAATACTATTGTCAAAATAATCAATATACTGAACACAGGCAACAATATTACCGGTTTTTCGCCTATCTTCGCCAACTCGTGCTTCGACGAGAACGATGGATACCACATAAGATACACCCTTCTCAATCTCCAAAACAGCAGTTATATTTTCGGCTCTACTAAAGGCTTCAAGAAAATGTTCCTCTACTAAAGGTTTAAGTTCCTCGTCCCCTGCAATATCAAGAAAGATTTTGATGTTCCCGGAATGTTCTGGAAATTCTTGGACAGGTATGCTTTCTAATGAGATTGCTATGAAACTTAGCATTACGCTAACTGCCAGAAAAAGTATCAAAAACCGTTTCATTTTGTTCCCCTTTGTCAATTTCGGCTATTCATTCGCGGTCTTATCCTTGAGTGCTTCTATTACAAGTCGTTCTAACTTCATCCCTCTGGCTTCGCGTGAGATGAGTGTGCCATCTCTATCAATAAGCCACGGTGCGGGAATGGAACGAATATGATACTGTTGGACAAGAGGACTTTTCCATTTTTGTCCGCTGAAAATTTGCCGCCACTGGATTTCATTCTCCTTGAGGTAGTTTCGCAGTCTCGTTTCATCCGTGTCAAGGTTAACCCCGATGATGTCAAATCCCTGGTCTTTGTAGGTATTGTAAACCCGTTTCACGTTTGGCATTTCCGCGAGGCAGAAACCGCACCAGATTCCCCAGAAGTCGAGTAAGATGACTTTCCCGCGATATTGTTGGAGCGAGATCGGTTTTCCATCAAGGGCAGTTGCAGAGAAGTCAGGCACAACTTTCCCAACAAGTTCCGACATCGGATCCGCCTTTTGCCGATATTCCGCGGCGAGATCGGAATTACCGAATTCCTCATGGATTCGAGCGAGCTCCGCAAGGGCATAGCGATTGTTTGGATGCCGTTTCTCAAATTTCTCGAAAACCGCAAGCACTTCTTCATCCCTGTTTGCCATCTCAAGCATCCTGCTGAGAAGAAAATGTGCCTGAAGATCGTCGGGTTTTATAGCAGATTTGAAACGATTAATAAGTCTGTTGGCATCTTCCTGCCGTCCAACTTCAATATAGAGACGGACAAGCGAAGAGTAGAGATGAAAGGCAAGATGGTTGTCCAGTTGTCGTTCCTGTTGTTGTTGAAGGCCCGCTTCTAAGGCGATGATGGTTTCTTCAGGTGTTCCATACATCTCTTCCGGTGTCTGTTCCCAGACATTGGATGACTGGTAAACCTTCAAGGAAAAACTCAGGTTTAGACAAGCAAACGATTGATTCGTATGATGTCGGCAACGAGCGAGTGGTATGACATCGCCATATATAGCGAGGTTTTCCCGCGTTCTTTCTCGATACCCAGTGTGAAACTGGTAGCCATAACTCACAGGCATCTTCGGATCCGCGTTGATAAGAAAAAGTGGCTTGCCACCTTTGGTATCCGCCGGACAAAGTAGGTTGTTTGCATCTGCCAAGTATTTCGGGTGAAGATCTGAGAGCCACTGGGGAAAATCGTTGTGTTCTTTCTGGAAGGCTTGAATCGCCTTACCAATCGCAAGCAAATTTTGGGTGCAGATTTCAGTGTGTTTCTCGTCCTGGTCCAAACCTGAGGCTTGTGAATGTGCTTCAGATTTCGATAGCAATTCCTCTGGGGTCGGTTGCGAATTGGATGTCCCCTGAATTTGTTGGTGCAGCACCTCTTCTGTGTTCGCTGCTTGTGTTAAACGCATCGTTCCCATTGGGACAGCGAAACCGATGAAAATGAGCAGTCCGATTCCGGCAGCAACCTTTTTCACCGGATGCCGATTTAGATTTTCAGCGAGAACGGTTCGGAGGCGTCTTTCAATCTTGGAGGAGCGTGCTATCGCGACAGCCGCACGCGCCGTCACCTTTGCTATTTTCACATTGCGTGTAATATCAAGCAGAAGTTGCGCGTACTTGGTTGATTGATACCCAGCGTTTAGTACTTGGTCGTCGCACGCTTGTTCTGCTTCTATCCGCATCCGATGTGCTGCAAACCATACGAACGGATTAAACCAGTAGACTGCACACGTTACCTGTGCGACCATCTGCATCGTCCAATCCCATCGTTTGATATGTGCCAATTCGTGTAGGAGAACAGCGCGAAGTCGCTCGGTTTGCCATTGATCCGCATCAACCGGCAGCAAGATTACAGGACGTAAGAAACCCCAAACTATTGGTACTGTAATCCTATTGCTGAGACGGACATTTGTTCGTTGGTTCCAATTGGATCGGCACTTCTCGGCAGCACGGCTAAAATTGTTACCACGAGCAGAGATATGCCAGACAGCACCGATTCCAACAATCAAACGGATGAGAAGAAACAAACCAGCACCTGCCCAGATTATCGCCATCCAGTCTGTCCAATGCAGTGTGGTAAGGGGACCGCTCTGAACTGTCACAGAGTTAGGTTGAGGCTGTATTGATGTGATTGGTATTGACGATACCGGCTTTGGTGACAATTGGCTCTGTGCAATTGAAACTGGTGCTTCTGCCGGTAGAATACCGAGCTCCCACTTCGGGAGCACGAAAGAAAACAGTGGGACGGTGAGGCATCCGACAATTGCCATGCTCCAAACGAAACCGCGCACCGCCGCCGATTTACGACGAAGGCAAAATGCGAATAAACCCGCAACGGCGAAAATAACCAAACTTTTCATCGTAGTGTCAACGAGAAATTTCAGCAATGGGTCTGCATAGAGTGTCTCAATGAATCGCATCATGACGAGGTGCCTCCTTTTTTCGCTTGTTCAATGAGTTGGCTTAAACGATCGAGTTCCTCATCCGAGAGGTCAACTTCGGAAACCAGTGCTATAACCGTTTTCTCAATGGATTTATCAAAAAAAGTCTGAAAAATCTGTTTGAGCGCGGAACGTCCTACAAGATGGCGGGGTTGCGTTGGACGATAGATATAACGTTTGCCATCTTTTTCGTGGATGAGGTACCCCTTCTCCTCCAAGATTCCCAACAGTGCCCGAACTGTAGAGTAGGTTGGCGGATCCGGGAGATCTTTGAGCACATCGGCAACGGAAACGCGACCGTGTTGATAGACGATATCCATGATTTGCCGTTCCCGGCGACTCAGTTTGACGGTCCCGTAGTCTTCCATTTTTTCACCCCTTTTCGTAATATGCTAAAATTTTAGCATTTACAGAAAACTATGTCAAGGAAAAATGCTAAAATTTTAGCATAAATTAACGCATTATCACCTAATCTGATAGAAGAGCTTCAATCAGCCAAATTAACGGCTGTCCATCTATGATATTTGAACTACCAAAGTTGTATTGCCAATAGCCGTTTCTATCAATGAAAATAAATTTTGGAATGGCTCTGACTTTATATGCCTTAGCTACCTCCCGAGTGGGATCAAGCAAAACGGGCCAAGGTGGCTGATGTTCGTCTAAAGACTTCCGCACTTGTTGAGGGGTTTCCCCATCATTGACACCCCAAATGACGAAATCTTTGGTCTTGCTAAAATGCTCGTAGATGAGTTTGAGTTGAGGAACTGCCATGTTGCACGGTCCACACCACGATGCCCCAACATCCAGCAAAACAACCTTGCCTAACATCTCTGATAGTGTGTAGGTCTCCCCTTCCAGAGTTTCTAACCGAAAATCCGTTGCTTTCTCATTCAATCTGTTCGTGATAAATTTCTGACGGATATTTTCGCGGTCCGCATCTTCTCGGATCCGGTATTCGGCTTCGGTTTCTTTGAGGAATGCCTCAAACGTATCGGTGGTTTCTCCTCGCGCCATTTGCTGATAAACACGTTCCAATCCCACCTGACCTTCGGTATGAGGTGTAGGCGCGAAGGAGGCATTGGCGTAGTAATGCCGTGCTGGTTCCCATTCTCCAATTCCTTCTGCCGACCGGCCCAACATATAGAAGTAATTTATACTATCCTCTTTAAACCTTGTCCAGAGGGATTCCAGAAAATCGGGTGCGTTTGCGAGAAGTCCATCGTATGCTTCTCGCCATCGTCCCTGCTGAAGGTGGATTTCAGCGCGTAAACGCGAGATGTCCTTGTGCACTCCTTCGACAGATCCTTCGTTGTTTTCGACGAGCCACGTCTGTTCCTCTTTCTCCTCTAATCTGATTTCAGCGCGTTCTAAAATTTCCAACGCTTTGTCTAATCGATTGTTAAACTTCAACCGCCGTTCAACCGCTTCAATATAAGCCCAACCGAGGAACTGCTGTGTCTCTCGGCACATAAAAAGATGTGCTTTCAGGAGTCCGTCAATAAGTTCGTCAATGTAGTCATCACTTGCCAGATCGCGATCCTGCTCGACTAACTTCAGCATTTTTTCATAAGCCATCATATACCAAGAAGATGGGCCATCTGAGACGGTGCACTCATTAATGATGCGTTGGTAATAGTGCCACTCTTGATCCGTGCCTTCGCTCCGTTGTGCTAATCCCAACAGTGCTGTCAGGTAAAGTTTGGTTTTAGGATATTGCAACATCTTATCAAACAAACTGTTTGGGACATTCTTTGCACGGCCGGGAAGTTTCTTATATCCCCAGCAGGCAGTGTATAATAACTCCGAGGTTTCTGGTTGTGTCCGCAGTAAGGTTTCGATTTCAGGTACAATCCTTTTCTTTGCGACTTCTTCTGAAAACATTTCGGCGATGAGTCTCCATCGAGAATCGTAAGCCTCCAAATCCGGCGGATCGGATTTTAGGACGCGGTTACTGATCTCTAAAGCCTTATCGAATTCACCGGACCTGTGGTAGTTCTTAATCTGTGTTACCAAATCTTGTTGATGCTTATCATCTGACATGTGTTGCCTCCCTTATAAATTTTGACGTTCAAGTTGGGTAAATCTAAGTGTATTTTTCGTCCCTTGTAGGGGCAGCCCTTGTGGCTGCCTAAATGGTTTGTGGTTAAAGTTCAAACTCTCTGGATAATATTACTCTTGGATGCACGTTATAGTGAAATCCGAAAATATGTTTACAGTTCGTCAGGAAACAAACGCCCTGCTGCCGCTGGCGAGGTTTGTAACCTCGCCCTTGCGTTGGTGTGTAGATAATTACGGGTTTTACTATAAATGCAGGTAATATGCTAATATTTTAGCACTTAGAGAAAATGATGTCAAGAAAAAACGCTAAGAATTTAACATAAATTAATTAGATTTCAACACGCACAAACGCGAGATAGGCACCCGCCAGCAAAACTACGACAAACAGCGTCAACAGCAACAACTCCGTCGCAGCGGTATTGAAATCCTTACCGATGTTGCGTGTGTCTTCAAATCTTGGGACCGCCTCGGGATTGATGGGTTTCTGGGACATCCCCTCGCGAACGCCCATGATATGGCGGCTCTCTGGATCGCCTCTCTCCATATCTACGACGAATTCTCGGTATTCACGGGCGTAACGCTGAGCATTCTCAGTAAATTGCTGGTACCTATCCAGACCTGTTCCGGCAAACGCCTCAAGCAGATGTTGGAGGAGTGCCGCGGGTGAGATACGGGTGATCGCACGCGCACGTTGAACTTGGGTAATTTTAAAGGTTAAGTACTCCCCAGCCACGCGCTCGTCGCTTATTGCTATTTTGGTGTGCCACTCCCCTCTTATCCTTAGCATTTTTTCGTCATTTGACTGGTACCAAGCGTATCGCCAAGTTCTCCGAAGTTTGTGATAACTTTGGCCGTATCGGTCAAAATATTCATGGCGAGACATAGATGATGAAAAGCCGCTCGCAAGTGCGGCGAGCGTACTCGGCATAAAAGCGACAAAAGTGACCCATGTCAACAGAAGTATCACAAGACTCACGGCACTCCGTTGCACACGCGCCGAGACTAACAACCCTAACGCCAGAAACAGACACGTGTACAAAAGCGCGATAAAGAGAATGATACCTATACGTCCCCACGCTTGGATATTCAGGTGAACAGCACTTGCCGAGGAAAGCATCAAAAGGTTCACCAACACAGCAAGCATAAAGGGAATGCTCGTACTGATCAATGCCCCCAAAAACTTACCGATCAGCACCGTATGCCGAGGGATTGAATTCGCCAACATTAATCGGAGCGTGCCGTGCTCGCGTTCGCCGGAGATCGCATCAAAAGTGAAAATAAGTGCGATGAGACTCAAGACATAACCGATGATGAATACCCAATCGATTTGGGAAACGTCGGGTCCAACATTCTTCATATTTATGTTGACATCTGGATAGGTCAGTCTCCAGAATCCCCTGCTACCATGAGGGCTGTCAACCCTATCGGGTAAAAGGACTTCGCCACCCGCTGCGCAGAAATGGAGCGGCGACGGCTTTTTGTAAATCTCTCCGGGTCCTTCGTGTGCCAGTGTATAGAGACTGTCATCGGCGCGAGACGTTAGCAGGTTCATAGATGCAGTGACAGCGTCGTGATACTTCTGGACCCGTTTCGGATGCTCTCGGATATGTCTAACGGCGTTGGTTACCATCAGTGCCAGCAGCAACACAGTCGTCAGCGCAAATCGGAGGCTATTCAAATTATTATAGAGTTCACGTTTCGTAATATGCCACATAAGTAATCAGTAACCAGTAACCAGTTAACAGTTTTCAGCCGCCGCAGGAAAGAGGTTAGCATCTTCCTCACCTCAATTATTGTGTCTATTAACCCAGCAACAGAAATCAGTCAAAAGAGGCGTATTAACTGAAAACTGAAAACTGGAAACTGTTAACTACTTCACACCTCACTTTTGATAAAAACCAGAAATATCGCTATAAAAAGAAGGACATTCATCGTAAGCAACAGAAACAGATCCGGCACTGCTCGTTTTGCATTGATACCTATATCGCTTCTCTGAAAAGAGAACTGCGGGAGTGTGTCCCAATCGACGGCACCCTGATCAGAAGAAAACCACTGTCGGGACGCAAATATCTTTTCATCATGAAAGTAATTGATGATTGCTTGTCGGTAGTTTTGTACCGCTGTGAAAAAATCTCGGGTGCCATTGAAGTCGGTGCCTGCCCAAGCTTCGGTTGCGGTATCATACAAACCCGCAGGTGAAAATTTCAACAACATTCGCGCGCTATTTGCCGGTTGGACGTGGATCTTCTCGAAGGCTGGCTTTCGGATGAGCCATGCTCGTTCCGCGGAATTGACCATTAACGGTCCGAGGAAGCGGAAATAATTCTGGACGTGCGGCACATAAGGTTCAAATTTCGCGTCAATCGTTTCAAGATCGCTTGAAGCCTTGCTGAGGTAGCAAAACACTAAACGTGATGGCTGGTCTGATATCACCCCATAAATGTAATCTCTCCAATCTTCTGTTGATAGGACAGGGTCGTTCCGGAGAAACTGTCCGCACTCTCTCTCAAGTTCCTCCCAGATCCGTTTCACCTGCTGGTAAGCAGCGGATTCCGTGTCCGTGCGCGGGGTAGTATCGACTGCAGTGAGAATCAGATTTGGGTAGACGAGTACTAAAAATCCCCAGACGAACATCGAGAGGATGAGCGCAGTACTGGTTCGGCGTGTGATCGCAGAAATGAGCATGCCGATGAGGTAGAACAGTGATAGATAGACGAGGGACGTAAGCACAATTCCACCGATACGCAGAAAATCATCGGTGTTCAGGGAGATCATGGCGGATGTTGTCAGCAAAATGAGCATTAGGAGCAGACTCATCAACAACGGCACGAGCAAGCAGACCATCGCACCGATATATTTGGCGAACAGGATGACCCCACGTCCCACAGGATGGGTGAGTACCAAGCGTAACGTGCCGTGTTCATATTCTCCAGCGATAGCATCGTAGGCGAAAATAAGTGCCAATAGGCTAAGAATCCCTTGAAAAATAAGGACAATATCAATTGAAGTGAGGATGTTGAACAATGGATTGTCCGCCGCGTACTTTTTGGCATCCCAAATTGTCGGCGTAAAACTGTGAGAAACTCTAATTTCGTTGCCCAATCGCTTATCTAAACCGGTGTTGAAAATGCTCAACGGGTTCGGCGGACGGTCAATGTGCATCCCCCAGGGTCCAAGCATTGCATCTGAATAGGTGTTGCTCTCCTGCAGGAGTTCCTGCCGGTGGGTTTTGACAGCAGTGTTATAATCCGCCAACCGCTGTTCATAATCCTTGATGAGCACAACGGTATTCGCAACGACAAGCAACAGCATAATCACAACAGCTGCCGCAAATCTGAACGTCATTAAATTGTCAAGGAGTTCTCGGCGAACGAGTGTTAGAAACATTACCTTATCACCTAATCTGATAGGAGTGCCTCAATCATCCAAATTAAGGGCTGACCGCTTGTGGGATCCAGAGCTCTACAAATGTATTGCCAATTGCCCTCTCTATCAATCAAGATAAAACATGGGATCCCCATAATCTGATAAGCCTTTCTCACTTCTCCATGGGGATCAAGCAAGATTGGCCAGGGTACCTGATGTCCATCTATAAACTTCCGCACTTGGTGGGTAGTTATACCATCATTAATACCCCAGACGACCACATC
Source organism: Candidatus Poribacteria bacterium (assembly GCA_026702755.1). Classification (NCBI taxonomy): domain Bacteria; phylum Candidatus Poribacteria; species Candidatus Poribacteria bacterium. The sequence goes on from JAPPBX010000122.1 coordinate 19,015, forward strand.
GTCGTTTTTGCTGAAGTGCTTGTAGACGAGTTTGACTTCTGGAATCTTCCTATTGTGCTCCCTCGTTCTTGAATTCCCAATCTCAAGCAAAACAATTTTGCCAGACATCGCCGACAGCGTATAGGTCTCACCTTGCAAAGTTTGTAGACGAAAATCTGTTGCTTTTTTGTTCAATCTATTCGCGATAAGTCTCTGCCGGATTTTTTCGCGATCGGTATCTTCCCGAATCCGGTATTCCCTTTCGGTGTCTTTGAGGAAAGCCTCAAATGTATCGGTAGGCCTTCGTTCGGTTTGGTTATAGATGCGTTTCAAACCTGTTCGGGCTTTGGCGTGAGGTGTAGGCGCAAAGTGTGCATCGGCATAGTGGCGTCTGGCGGTTTCCCAATCTCCTATGCCTTCTGCTGAGCGTCCCAACATATAGAAGTAATTTGTGATGTCCTCGTTGAACCTTTCCGATAGTGATTCCAAAAAATCGGGTGCGTTTGTGAGAAGTCCGTCATAAGCTTCTCGCCATCGTTCCTGCTGAAAATAGATTTCAGCACGTAAGCGCGAGATCTCCTTGTACGCTTTTTCTACATATCCTTTGTTGGGTTCAACAAGCCACTTCTGTTCCCATTCAACAAGCCACCTCTGTTCCTCTTCCTCCCCTAATCTGATTTCAGCGTGCTCTAAAGTTTCCAACGCTTTGTCTAACCTGATGTTAAACTTCAGCCGATATTTAACCGCTTCCGTGTAAGCCCCACCAAACCACTGCTGTGTCTCCTTGCAATAGGCAAGATGTACTTGCAAACATCGGTCAATAAGCTCATCAAGGTAGTCGTCACTTGTCAAAGAGCGGTCCTCTTCGGCTAATCTCAGCATCTTTTCGTATGCCCCCCAATACCAAGATGATGGACCATCTGAGATGGTACACTCATCAATGACGCGCTGGTAATAGTGCCATTCTTGGTGGACATCTGCGCTCCGTTCAGCTAATCCTAACAATGCTGTCAGGTAAGCTTCGGTTTTGGGGTATTGCAACATCTTATCAAACAAACTGTTTGGGACATTCTTTGTGCGGCCAGGAAGGTTCATATATCCCCAGTAGGCAGTGTTTAATAATTCTGGGGTTTCTGGGTGTATCCGCAGCAGAGATTCGATTTCAGCGTGAATCCTTTTTTGGGCATCCGCCTCTGAAAACATTTTGGCGATGAGTCTCCATCGAGAATCACAAACCTCTAAGTCCGTTATCTGTACACTGCCAAGAAATTCCTGAATCAAGAGCTCCTGATCTGCTTGTAAACGCTTTCGCGCCCGATGGAGCCGACTCCGAACCGTGTTCACCGATACCTCTAAGGATTTGCCTATCTCCTTTGCCCTCATTTCACTGAGATAGTAGAGCATCATCACCGTGCGTTCACTTTCCGGCAGTTTTGCCAGCAGTTTTTCGACAGTTTCATAACGGCACTCGGTCGCTTCTGACTCTCGCTGCTCCGATACGTAATGCTCGTACGTTAAGTTATCTATTATTTTTACAGAGGCATCATCCAGCGGTTGCGTCGCAGGTTTTTGCTTTCGCATCCAATCAATGCAAAGCCGATTTGCGACGGCATGGAGCCATCCAGCAAATTGGCTGGAATCCTTGAGTGTCGAGAGTTTTTTATATGCTTGAAGGAAGGTATCTTGGGTAACCTCTTCAGCATGGTGAAAATCACCGATCTTCTGCCACACGAGCGCGTGAACGCTCTTTTGATGCTTTCGGACCAAAATGTTGAACGCCTCATCGTCGCCCGATAAAATTCTGTGAATCAGTTGAACGTCGTCTTTCCTTTCCACAAGGTCTCCTCCTAACAAGCAGATTGGATTTTGTCGCATTCATCAAAAGGCTTAATAAAATGCTAAGTCTTGTAAAATTACACAATATGGTTCAGTTCATATCCGTTACCATTAAAGACGAGATTTTGGACGGAAAACATTGCATAATCTGAAAAAAGATGAAAAAATCAGAATTGGTATTATGAGATACGCTCTAATCTGATAGGAGGGATTCAATCATCCAAATTAAAGGCTGACCATTTACCAGATGCGAACCTAAAAAACTGTATTGCCAATTCCCGGCTTTATCAATCACGATAAAAAATGGGATTCCTTTAAACTGATAAGCCTTCCTCACCTCTTGATGCTGGTCGAGTAGAACGGGCCATGGCTGCTCATATTCATCTAAAAATTTTCGCACCTGTTCAGGAGTTTCACCATCGTTGATTCCCAAGACAACAACGTCATCGTTTTTGCTGAAGTGCTTGTAGACGAGTTTGACTTCAGGCATTACCCCAATGCAAGGACCACACCACGATGCGCCAATATCGAGTAAAACAACCTTCCCAGCCATTGCTGATAGTGAGTAGGTTTCGCCTTCCAGAGTTTCTAACCGAAAATCCGTTGCTTTCTTGTTCAGTCTCTTTGTAATAAATTCCTGACGGAATTTATCAAGATCCGCCGCTTCTCGGATTCGGTATTCGACTTCGGTCTCTTTGAGGAATGCCGCAAACGTATCGGAGGTCTCACCTCGCGCGGTTTGATGATAGACGCGTTCCAATCCGGCACGAGCTTCAACGTGAGGCTTGGGGGCAAAGTGTGCATCGGCATAATAACGCCTTGCTGTTTCCCATTCACCAATTCTTTCTGCCGACTGACCCAACATCCAGAAATAATTGATGGCACGCTCGTTGAACCTCACCCACAACGATTCCGAAAAATCGGGTGCGTTTGCGAGGAGTCCGTCGTATGCTTCTCGCCATCGTTCCTGCTGGAGATATATTTCAGCACGCAAGCGCGAGATGTCTTTCTGCCTTTCTTCTATAGACCCTCCCCGGCGTTTAATCCACGTTTGTTCCTCTGCTTCGCCTAATCTAATCTCAGCACGCGCCAAATCTTCCAACGCTTTATCTAATCGGATGTTAAGCTTCAGTCGCCATTTGCTTACTATCGTATGAGCCCAACCGGACCACCGCTGTGTCTTCTGACAATAGAAAAGATGTGCTTTCAAGTATCGATTGATAAGTTCATCAAGTTTGGCATCACTTACCAGAGAGCGGTCCTCTTCGGCTAACCACATCATTTCTTCATAAGCTAACAGATACCAAGATAATTCTGGGACATCTGAGGCGGTAAACTCATCAATGACGCGCTGGTAATAATGCCACTTTTGAGACGCATCTTCGCTCCGTTCAGCGAACCCTAATAGTGTGAGCAGATGAAGTTCGGTTTTGGGGTATTGCAGCATCTTATCAAACAAACTGTTTGGGACATTCTTGACCCCGCCGGGGAGGTACCTATATCCCCAATGGGCAGCCTCTAAGACTTCCGGGGTTTCTGGGTGTGTCCGCAGCAGCGTTTCGATTTCAGAGTGAATCCTTTTCTTTGCATCCACCTCTGAAAACATTTTGGCTATCAATCTCCATCGAGCATCGTAAGCCTCCAAATCCGGTGGATCGGATTTTAGCACGCGTTTGCTGATTTCTAAAGCCTTATCAAATTCACCTGACTTATGAAGCACTTTAATCTGCGTCGCCAAATCCTGTTGATGCTTATTGCCGGTTTCCGCAAATGCGATTCCGAGGGCAGTAGGTGAGATCGCGTCCTGTTTGGTGTGATGCATTGAGAACAGGGCACCTAAAACAAACACACAGCAGACAAAAAGTACGTCCAGTATTCTCCGACTTAAAAGTTTCATAAATTCCTCCTTATTACGATAACATCGTAGTATCACCTAATCTGATAGAAGTGCTTCAATCAGCCAAATTAGGGGTTGACCGTTTACCAAATGTGGACCTTCAAAACTGTATTGCCAATTCCCCATTTTATCAATCAGGATAAAAAACGGTCTTGTTTGAATCTGATAAGCTTTGCTCACTTCCCGATGTGGGTCAAGTAGGACGGGCCAGGGCGGCTGATATTCATCTAAAAACTCGCGCACTTTTTGAGGGGTCTCACCGTCATTGATTCCCCAAACGATAATATCATCATTTTTTTTCAATCTCTCATACGCAAGTTCGACTTCTGGAGTCGCCATCATGGGTTGTGAAACCCCAACCGTAAGCAAAACAACCTTTCCAGACATCGATGATAATGTGTAGGTCCCTCCTTCCAAAGTCTCTAAACGAAAATCCATCGCTTTCTCATTGAGCCTATTCGTGATAAGTTGTTGGCGGATTCTTTCGAGGTCAGCAGCTTCTCGGATCCGGTATTCAGCTTCGGTATCTTTGAGGAATGCATCAAATGCATCGGTGGTTTTCCCGCGTGCGATTTGATGATGGACGCGTTCTAATCCCGCGCGACCTTCCACTTGAGGGATAGGTACAGAGTGTGCCTCGATATGGGTACGTCTGACTTTTTCGGAGTGAAGAGTAGGCGCGAAGTGCACATCGGCATAGTAGCGTCTGGCTTTTTCCCATATTTCCATTCCCTCCGCCGCCTGTCCGAGTGTATAGAAGTAATTGAGGGTACGCTCGTTGAACCTTGCCCAGAGGGATCCCAGATAATCCGGTGCATTTGTGCTAAGCCCATCATACGCTTCTTCCCACCGTTCCTGCTGGAGGTAGATTTCAGCGCGTAAGCGCGATATCCTCTTGTGCTCTTTTTCTACAGATCCTTTGTTGTGTTCAATGAGCCACTTCTGTTCCTCTTCCTCCCTTAATCTGATTTCAGCACGTTCTAAAATTTCATAAGCTTTGTCTAATCGGTTTTTAAACTTCAGTCGCCATTCAACGGCTACAGTATAAGCCCAGCCGAAGAAATACTGCTGTGTCTCCTCGCACATAGCGAGATGTGCCTTCAAGAGTCCATCAATAAGTTCATCGAGGAAGTCATCGCTTGCCAGAGAACGATCCGCCTCGGCTAACCTCAGCATTTCTTCATAAGCTAACAGATACCATGATAGGACTGGAATATCTGAGACGGTGAACTCGTCAATGACGCGCTGGTAATAGTGCCACTTCTGACCTGCCTCTTCGCTCCGTTCAACTAACCCGAATAATGCAGCCAGATAAATTTCGGTTCGGGGATGTTGCAGTATCTTATCAAACAAACTGCTTGGGACGTTTTTGGCGAGACCCGGAAGATGTCTATATCCCCAGTAGGCAGCCTCTAACACTTCCAGGGTTTCTGGATGTGTTCTCAGCAAAGCTTCAATTTCAGCGCAAATCCTTTTTTTTCCCTCTTCCTCTGGAAACATTTCGGCTATCAGTTTCCAGCGAGAACCATACGCTTCTAAGTTCGGTGGATTGGATTTCAGTGTCCGTGCGCTGATTTCTAAAGCCTTATCAAATTCGCCCGATCTATGGTGGTTTTTAATCTGCGTTGCCAGATTTTGTTGCTGATTATTACTTGGCATTTGAAGAAATTCCCCTTTCTCTTGTAAACGCTTTCGTGCCCGGTGGAGCCGACTCACAATGGTATTCACCGGCACACTCAAGAAATCGCCTATTTCCTTTGTTGTCATTTCATCCAGATAGTAGAGGGTCATTACCGTGCGTTCACTCTCCGGCAGTTTTGCCAGAAGTTCTTCAACGATTTCATAACGACGCTCAATTGCTTCTGCCTCGCGCTGATCCAATATATAACGCTCGTAAGTTAAGTTATCTATTGCTTTTACAGACGTGTCATCCAGCGGTTGCATCGCAGGCTTTTGCTTTCGCATCCAACCAATGCAAAGTCGATTCACAATGGCGTAGAGCCACCCAGCAAATTGACTCGGATCCTTGAGTGTCGAAAGTTTTTCATAAGCTTGGAGAAAAGTGTCTTGCGTAATCTCTTCAGCATAGTGAAAATCGCCGATTTTTCGCCACACAAGGGTATGAACACTTTTTTGATACTTTTGAACTAAAGCGTTAAACGCCTCGTCGTCGCCTGACAGAATTTTGCGAATTAACTGAACGTCGTCTTCTCTTTCCACGAAGTTTCCTCCTAACGAACAGATTGGGCACGTTCACATTTGCCAAAAGGATTAATCAAATGCTGAGTCTTGTAGAATTAAACGATACAATGCAGTTCATGCCCGCTGCTGTTTTTTAAGACGCGATTTTAGGCAGGAAAAATTGCATAATTTGAAAAAAAGTGAAAAAATCTGGATTTTTTAGGAATTATGTCGCGGATGTTAGGTTCTGGACGCATAGGTTATATTTCCACTGGATTGGTTACATCCACATCCATAGTGGATATATCGCAAGTCCCTGATAAGGGGGATTTAGGGGGTTTCTTGCATGAGAAGCCCTTATTCGACAAGACTCTCAAACTATTTATGAAACGCTCTGTGAAAAACTGACGAAATCCGATGAGGAAATTGGGGGTTGTGTTCGGATCGCTTGAAAAGAAATTGGTTGGAATCAATTCAAAATATTAGGGCTATTCAGCCGCCCTTGGAGGATAACCGAATAGCCCTAAATAAGCACACGGTTAAGAACCGCGCTTAGGGACAAAAACTCTATTCAAAACCACTGACCTTCGCAGCTTCAGGCGCGCGGGTCGGGAGTTCTTTCTTGGCTAACGTGTCTTCAGGCACGTAACCGGAGTAGTCAGAAATCTGACCGTGTGTCAACGCGTACACCACAACGTTCGTCATGAAACGATACACACCGGGTGAATAGTGGACACTACGTGTCGGGAGGCTGACAGACTCCATCGCGCACATGTAGTCACGACGGACAACGATAACGGACAACTTTTCACCGACGGAGATACCTTCGAGGTAGTTCCGTTTCGGCGGACGTGTACCCCACCAGAAGATGTCGAAACCGACGGGGGGACCACCCATTTCATAGAAGTTGTCATAGACTTCGTGATCGTTGGGAATCCGCTCAATTTGATACTCAGGCATGACGTAACGCATCTGTGCGAGGAAGAGACGAATCATCGCCTGTGCAGGCGCATTCACACCGCAGTCGTCAAAGACGAGGAATCCGCCCTTTTCAACGAAATACCGACGCATACCAGCGGCTTCAGTTTCGGTGAGACGGCTATCCATCTTACCACCACCATATTGCCGTCCAAGCAAGTTACGAGAACGGACGAGTGATGGATCGTGTCCTGTCATAAAGACGAAAGGTGTCTTGAAGAGGTTGGCATCTGTAAGTTTCAATGCGCCGCCTTCAACGTTCATGTCAGTTTTAATTTTGGTACGTTCGTTGAGCCACTTCGTCAATGCGTTCAAGGAAGAGGCATCAGCCCACCAGTCAGAGAGACTGTGGCGGATCCGTGTGAAACGGAATACGCCGCGGATGTCTTTACCTTTACCGATAACACGACCACCGGGTTCGCCTCTGGGCAGGGGTGGTACTTCAACGTTACCGAGTGTGATGTTTTCAACGACATCACCGAGCGCATCGCGTGCGGCACCGACGTTTTCAACCATCGCGAGTCCGGGTGGACGTTCAAAGGCGACCTTCACCTGCACTGCGGTCCCTGCGACACCACGACCGATGTTAGCCGGTCCAGCGGAAGGCGCAGTTGCCACGGGTGCGGAGAACGCCAAGGCACCGGGTGCATCCGAAACGGGGAGGTCGGCGTGTGTTACAACTGTCGGCACGGGGGCGTTTGGTGTAACCACTCTCGGAACGTTCGGGTTAATCGGTGCGTCTACTTTGACGGTTTGGTTGGAAAATTCGAGTACCGTCTGCGGTTGGAAGTTCGACTTGGCAACAAACGCAGTCGTTACACGGGGTTGTACCTGAACCTGTTCGACGACAACGGTGTTCTGGGTTGGAACAGTCGGCTTAATAACAGGTTTTACAACAGGTTTTCGTACCTTAGGCTTCGGTGGTTCTTTCGGTTGGAGCACTTCGGCACCAACGAGATCTTTGAACTGCTCGGTTTGCGTGACAAGGTAAATGCCAGCAATAGCAGCTATGATCACGTGAAGAACCAAGGAAGTCATAAAGGCACCTGAGGTTCTTTTTGCACTCATTCGTTATTACCTCCAAGGGTATTGTTTACATATCCTACGAAAAACTAAAAGTTGTTGATGCAGAAATGTATGCAATTTCCGTGCCAATGTAAAAAGGGCTGAATTAGCGATAAATCCCTGCATCAAGGCGGTTAAGCTGCACAAAAAGGGGCAGTCTCTTTTGACGCTGCACAAAAAGGGGCAGTTTTCAGCAAAACGTACGGAACGTTATTAGAGCTTTTCCGCTTCTCTGGTAAGCTTAATAAACTTCTG
>JAPPBX010000123.1 GCA_026702755.1 Candidatus Poribacteria bacterium
TCCTCATATTGTTTAGTTTCGGCTCGAGTCGCTTTACGAGCAGAAATGATACGGATATTCATGTAGTGTTCAGTTTCATCAGTAGTGTGTATAACAACAAGTAAAATACCGTTTCTGTCGAAACCTAAAGTTATCCAACGATCTTCAGTATCACTATGATCTTCATCAAAAATGGTAATTTGATTTGGATCTTGAAAAACAGTTGTTGCTTGTACAAAAGAGATCCTGTGCCTTTGCTTGTTTTGCTTTTCTTTCTCAATATGCCATGCAAAACTATATCGCAACTGTGACTCCTGGACTAAACCCTAATGTTGCAGCGTCTGTGAGATGAAAAGTTTCGTGCGTTCGTGCTGTGGGTTATCAAAGAAATCTGCGGGTGCTGCTTCCTCTATAACCACACCTTCATCAAAGAACATGACACGATCCGCCACTTCCCGAGCAAATCCCATTTCATGCGTAACAACGAGCATCGTCATGCCGGAGTGTGCAAGCTCGCGCATCACGTCTAATACTTCCGAGATCATCTCAGGGTCCAAGGCACTCGTCGGCTCGTCAAAGAGCATAATCTTCGGTTCCATCGCCAATGCTCTTGCGATTGCGACGCGCTGTTGTTGACCGCCCGAAATTTCTGCGGGATACTTGTACGCTTGATCCGCAATATCCACCCGTTCTAAAAGCGATAAAGCGATCTCTTCTGCTTCGCTTTTCGTCAGTTTCCTGACCCGGATCGGACCTAAGGTTATATTCTCCAAGTTCGTCAGATGCGGAAACAGGTTAAACTGTTGAAATACCATACCGACTTCTTGACGGATAAGGTTGATGTTGCGGAGATCGTCGGTGAGTTCTACCCCGTCAATGATAATTGTGCCGCGCTGATGCTCCTCCAGACGGTTCAGTGTCCGAATGAATGTGGACTTCCCTGAGCCAGAAGGACCACAGATTACCGCCCTTTCGCCTTTTTGGAATGAGGTGGTAATCCCTTTGAGGACATGGAAATCGTCAAACCATTTGTGGACATCCTCACACATAATAATTGGATCGTTCGACGTGTTTTCGTTTTCTGCCATTTTTAGATTCCTTGTTAGATGTTCTTATAGGGGCGAGGTAACCTCGCCCCTACTCTACAAGTTTTAGTGCTTTCCAACGCCCAAGTCTGTCTCAATGTCTTGGCTGGCATAGGAGATCGCATAACAGAAAACAAAATAGATAACTGCGGCGAACAGATAGACCTCCGCTTGCAGTCCGAGCCAGTCCAGATTAGCGATGACGCTTTTAGAGACACCCAAGAGATCAATGAGTCCGATGATAGCGACGAGGGATGTATCCTTAAATAAAGCAATGAATTGTCCAACAATCGCTGGGATAACTGACCGAAGTGCTTGCGGTAAGACGATAAATAGCGTCGTCTGCACATAGTTAAGTCCTACGGCTTGTGCGGCTTCATGTTGGCCCCTTGGAACCCCTTGAAGTCCGCCACGAACATTCTCTGCCATGTAGGCGGCGGAAAAGAGAGTTATGCCGATCATCATCCGTAAAACTTGGTTAATATCAAGCCCCGGCATGAATATCGGGATTAGGACGTTGCCCATGAATAGGATTGTTATCAACGGCACCCCGCGAACGGTCTCAATGTAAGTCGTTGAAACCCATCGGATAGCAGGGAGATTGCTCTGACGGCAGAGTGCTAAAAATACGCCAAGTGGGAAAGAAACGACGATACCTACAACCGCTAAGATCAATGTGAGAAGCAGTCCGCCCCAATTGCTTGTCAGAACACCATTCTCCCCGAACCCACGTAACACCACCATGATTACTGGGAAAGAGAGTATCCACGCTCCCAAAATCCAAGGTCGCAAACCTGTTCTGCCACGTCCAAGGAAGAACGAAACCGCTATCATAGCGATCGCGCCTAAAAGCCATCCTCGCGTTGAGAATTCAAAAGGGAGAAGCGCACTGATAAACCAAACCCCACTGAGAACAACAGCAAATCGGCGTACCAAACCACCCCAGAGCCCAGCACTTAAACCTATGAGCACACTTAAAATATAAATCGCGTTCCATACGCGCCATATCTGTTCTTGTGGGTAAGACCCGACCATAAAGAGCCGAAAATTCGCTGGGATCACATCCCATTCCGCTTCGGTAAACGCCCAAGTCAGAAGCCCTTTAAAAGCAAAGAATAGGAGCACAAGAGCCAAGCAAGTCAAGAACACGTTGTACCAAGTATTAAATAAATTGTCCTTGAGCCATCGCGCTGCGCCTTTTGTGTTGGCGGGTGGTTTAATTTCTTGTGTGAGCTCTCGTTCTTCCACTGTGTAATATGCCTTTCTAATTAGTTATCAGTTATCAGTACTCAGTTAAGAGATTATGGGATAAGCGGACACCTCTTTTACTGATGACTGACAATCGATAGCTGATAACTATTCTTCAGTTATCGACCAATTCGAGTAATCCGACGGTTATACCAATTCATAGCTGCCGATGTCGTCAAACTCATCACCAGATAACTGACCATGATCATCGCGAAAACAGGAATGGATTGCCCCGTCTGAGTCATCATAGTATTTCCTGCATAAACCAGATCAGGGAAAGCGATTGCAACCGCTAAACTTGAGTTCTTCGCGAGGTTCAGGTACTGACTTGTGAGCGGCGGCACGATAATAGGAACAGCCTGCGGTAGAACAACCAAGCGTAAGGTCTGTGAGTCATTTAAACCAACCGCTCTCGCGGCTTCTTTTTGCCCCTTGACGACTGATTGTATACCACTTCTCACGATTTCGGCAATGAATGCGCTTGTATATATGGAGAGTGCAATTAAAAGGGCAGAGAACTCCGGTGTAAAACGTATCCCGCCTTGATAGTTGAAACCTTGCAGTGTTGGTAAATCGAGTGTAAAGGGGCTGCCCGGTGTGAAAAACCATCCACAGAGTGAAACGATAAGGAACGCAGGAAGTGCCCATTTTGCGCGAAAGCCAGGGCGATCTAATTGTTGAAGTTGCCGCCACCGCACAATATAGAGAATCACCCCAAGGAGTAAACCTGCACCGAGAAACCATAGCCAAATTTTCAGTCCTGGTGTCGGTTCAGGCGAAGGTAGATATATGCCTCGGTTATTAATGACCACACCTTTGAAAAGCGAGATACTTTCCTTGACCTTGGGAAGTTGTGCGACTACGGCGGTATACCAAAATAGAATCTGGAGCAAAAGCGGAATGTTACGGAAACATTCCACATAGACAGTGGCTATCGTTCGGATTAACCAGTTGCTCGACAGGCGAGCAATGCCGAAAAGGAGTCCGATAAGTGTAGCACAGACAATCCCTATGATACTGACTCTGAGGGTGTTCAGGATCCCAACCCAGAACGCTTTCAGATAGGTATCCGAGGGGTCATAAGGGATACCCTCTGAAATGTCAAACCCGGCTTCATCTTGGAGGAAATTGAGGTTCAGCGTCAGCCCAAGCCCGCGGAGCCCCTCTAACATGTTCTTGTAAAGGATTGCTAACAACAGGATTACACCGAACAAGAAGAGAACCTGAAGCAGGATCCGCAAAACTCGGACATCTCGCCAAAAAGGGATTTTTCCCGATACAACTGTATGTGAATTATTTTCCATCTTTTTTCTGTCGAAACGTCACTGGGAAACGCCCCTTACATTTCATGGGTTTGAACACTTGGTCACACTTTTTGCCAGAAGGTACGGGGTAGGTACAAGACCTACCCCTACGGGGTACGGGGAAAAATCCATGCTTAAACATCCGAGACTTATTAGGTAGCAACTTGGGTTGGTATAGTTAGCATGCGACTTCGTTCTATCGAAACGGTATCGCGTAAAGTAAACCACCCTGCGTCCACGGTTTGTTGACACCACGCGGCAGACCCAGTGGGGTCAGGTTACGTTCAAAAATCTCGCCATAGTTGCCGACAGCAGCGATCACTTGACGCGCCCAGTCTTTCGGCAGACCGAGTTTTTTGCCCATACCTGCACTCTCATCTATACCCAAGAAACGCTTGATTTCAGGGTTCTCTGTTTCAAAGGTGTTGACGTTGGCTTGCATAATGCCGTGTTCTTCGGCAAAGAACGTGGCGTAAACAACCCAACTTACGACATCATTCCACTTGTTATCTCCGTGGACGGTAACAGGACCTAAAGGTTCCTTGGAAATGGTTACGTCAAGAATAATATGGTCGTCTGGATTTTTTAAGGATTGGCGGCGAGAGACTAATTGCGACTTGTCGCTTGTTACCGCATCGCAACGCCCCTGATCGTAACTCTGGTAAAGCGTCTCAGTTTCCTCAAAAACAATAGACTCAACTTCGATCCCTAAGGCACGGGTGGTGTCGGCGAGGTTTAACTCAGTCGTGCTACCAGCGGTGACACCGATCGTGGCACCTGCCAACTCCTTGAGCGAAGTTATACCGAGATCCTTGCGGAGCATAAAACCTTGACCGTCATAAAAGGTTGGCGGCGCGAAGTCAGCACCTAAGTCGGTATCACGGGTCAACGTCCAAGTGGTGTTGCGGATTAAAACATCTATTTCACCTGTCTGAAGGGCGGGAAATCGATCAGCAGCCTTTAGCGGACGAAACTCAACTTTGTCCGGATCACCCAAAACAGCAGCGGCAATCGCTCTGCCGTAATCTACGTCAAAGCCTTTCCATGTACCATCCTGGCTGAGGTAACCGAAACCGGGCAATTCTTTGTTCACACCACAGATCAACCGTCCTCTATTTTTCACTCTATCCAATACACTCTCTTCGCCTCTTGCGAGTAGAGGTGTTATCAATGAAATCGCTAAAACTAACGCGGAAACGCGAAACAAAAATTTACGCACAAAAATCCTCTCTTTTTAGTGTGACCTCTGTCGCAGAGATCGTTTATAGTAGAATCCGAAAATAAGTTTACATTTTGAAAAAACGTACCCTGCTTCATGAACCCTGTAGGAGGGAATTCCGAGTCCCGACTCTTCTCCTAAGGGTGTATAAGTAATTACGGGATCTACCATAATGAAGGACCTTGATTAAGGTCTGTTCTCGTTGTTAACAATTTTATTTGTGCCGCTCTTTTGAAATAGAATAGCGGGAGAGCGGATATTATACTCTACATTTTACCAAACCCTTCCTATGTTGTCAAGCGAATTAATTGAGGAGAGCGAAGTCATTCAGTTCTTCGGTTTCGTAATTTTCTACTTGACATCTGTTCGGAAATTTGCTAAAATGTGAATTAAGTCAACACAAGGAGGCGTAACAGATGAAATTAACGATAAGCGTAATCGTCTTACTCTGTTGCCTATTACCGGTGGCGACGTGGGCAGAACTGCCCCTTGATAAGCTCGCTCTCTATATGTCTTTTGATGACATTCAGGGCAACAAAGTTATGGACGGTTCAGAGCACGGGAATGATGGTACGATTATGAAAGCATCCGTTGCGAAGGGCAAGGGAAAGTACGGCGACGCAATGGAATTTGAAGGCGGAGATAACCACGTACTGATTAAGAATTCAAAGTCGCTCTCAATTGCAGATGAAGTTACAATTTCCGCTTGGGTAAACTGGAACGATGCGCCTGGGAACGGCTGGTTGTGTATAATGGCAAACGGGTCACAAGGTGGACCGTGGGAGAACTACGGACTCTTTGTTAACCGTGGCAGCCGCTACTTCTACTTTACACTCTCTGTAGGTGCTGAGGGTGCCCATAAGGTGATGAATTCTGGAGCCGGTACGACCGAATCTGAAAAATGGACCCACTGTGTCTGTACCTACGATGGCAAAGATGCCAAAATTTATATTGACGGCGATCTAATAAATGAAGCACCGCATGGGGGCAAATTGGTTGCTGGAGATCAAGATTTGCGGCTCGGTCATCGAGGTGGAAGTGGTCATTGGTACAACGGTTTACTTGATGAAATCGCAGTATTTTCGGTCGCTTTGGATGAGGATCAGGTTAAGGAAGCGAGCGGCAACATTGATGAGGCACTTGATGTTGAGGCGCGTGGAAAACTGACAACCGTCTGGGGCAAGGTCAAGGCGGAACGATAATCTGACATCTATGGTTGCTGTCAAAACAGTTTCTAATACAGAAGAAGGGCGGAGTGGAGCGCAACACGGATACTCGATACGGTGTTTGCTCCATTTCGCCCTTGTTTTTCTCTGTCTTGCCTGTTCCGAAGTCGAAGAAGAAGTGGCGCAACCACCCGAAGGTATGGTCCTAATCCCCGCGGGCACCTTTCAAATGGGGAGTACCACCGGCGATGTTGATGAAGCACCTGTGCACATGGTGGAACTTGATGCGTTTTATATCGACCAGCATGAAGTAACAAACGCCGAGTATCGGGTGTTTGTTACTGTTACTGGATATCCTCCGCCACGAGGAATTGGCTATACCGCTGTCTATGAACTTCTCAAACACGGTTACGAGCCGTGGAACGACCCGGATTTCAATCATCCAGACCAACCCGTCACAACAGTGACATGGTTTGATGCTGCTGCCTACTGCGAATGGGCAGGTAAACGGTTACCGACAGAGGCAGAATGGGAAAAGGCAGCGCGCGGTGGCTTGGAAGGGACGCGCTACTCTTGGGGCAACGCTGAACCGAATGACACGACTGCCAACTTTGCCGACAGCCAAACGGAATTTGAGTGGCGGAGTCCAGACGTAAATGACGGATACCTTTTTACCGCACCTGTTGGCATGTTTCAACCCAACGGTTACGGTTTGTTTGATATGGCGGGAAATGTATGGGAGTGGTGTGCGGATTGGTACAGCACGACCTACTACAGCGACGTGCAAAGTGCGGAAAGTCCACTCCGGAATCCGAAGGGACCTGACACCGGTAAACGGCGTGTTTTGCGTGGTGGAACGTGGTATCGTGCGGTACACACGATACGGAATGCTGAACGGATCAGTGATTATCCGAACAATAGTCTGAATGTCGTTGGATTTCGGTGCGCGAAGGATGCACCTTAAGTCTGAAAGCGTGGGATTGATTTCTGCCAGTAATTTTTGATGAACAATTCTTTCCCTTTTGCTGCACTTTCCTTCCTATAATTATTCATTCCATATTGTAGTGTCCACTCTTGAATCTCCATTTTCCACTTGACACTCATCGAAAAATTCCTTAAAATGATATAGCCAAACTTGAACAGAGAGGAAGGAAAATATGCCACAAACTGATGCAAATCAACCGAATGTTATCGTCTTTTTCACCGACCAGCAGCGGTGGGACACTTCTGGATTACACGGCAATCCGCTCGATCTGACCCCCAACTTTGACCAGATGGCGCAACGTGGAACGCATGTCCACCGATCTTTTACCTGCCAACCTGTCTGCGGTCCCGCGCGCTCATGTTTACAAACGGGATTATATGCGACACGTACGGGATGTTTCCGAAACGGTATCCCTTTATCGCCGAACCTCAAGACCCTCGCACACCACTTCGGTGAAGCGGGTTATGCCACTGGGTACATCGGCAAATGGCATCTCTATAGCGGCGGCACTGGACCAGGACCTGTACCCGCTGAGCACCGAGGCGGATATGACTACTGGTTAGCGTCCAACGTCCTCGAGTTCACTTCTGATGCGTATCAAACAACACTTTATGGTAACGATAATCAACCTGTTGATCTCCCCGGCTATCGCGTTGATGCGTTGACCGATGCGGTGATTCGTTACGTTGACCGGCATCAAAACGAACCTTTTTACCTCTTTACGTCATACATTGAACCGCATCACCAAAACCACCTGGACGATTATCCACCGCCTGATGGGTATCGAGAGCGGTACGCAGGGAAATGGATACCACCGGATCTTGCCGCGCTCGGTGGCTCGACGCACCAGCACTTAGGCGGCTACTACGGTATGGTGAAAAGACTGGACGAGGCACTCGGCAGACTTTTAGATGCACTCAAGAGCCTCCACCTCCTCGATAATACTATTATCCTCTTTACTTCTGATCACGGATGTCACTTCAAAACACGGAATGGTGAATACAAACGCTCATGCCATGAAAGTTCTATCCGTGTACCGACTGCGTTCCACGGAGTTGAGTTCATAGGTGGTGGGCAAATACAAGAATTGGTTAGCCTCGTAGATCTTCCTCCGACGCTCCTTGATGCCGCGGGTTTGGAAGTTCCCTCTGAAATGCAAGGTAGGTCTATTCTGCCGCTGGTGCGCGGGGAAACAGATGACTGGCCAGAGGAGGTTTTCGTCCAAATTAGTGAGGCGCAGGTCGGACGTGCTGTTCGTACCCAACGCTGGAAATACGGTGTGGATGCTCCGAATAAGAACGGCGGCAGTGATGCCGGATCCGATCGATATGTTGAGCAATATCTCTACGACCTTCAAGCGGATCCCTACGAGTTGCGGAACCTTGTTGGATTGCAATCGCATGAACCTGTAACAGCGGTGATGCGGGAACGGCTTATTCGGCGGATGTTGGAGGCGGGCGAAGAGGCACCGACAGTTGAACCGGCACCGACACAAAGAAGCGGACAACGCAGCGTCTCTGAAGCAGAAGCGAACAGTTAAAAAAGTCAGAACTATGATTTCTGTGATTTATTGATTCGTGTGATGTAAGTCAGATAATTCATGAATCCCGGTTCAGACAGATGAGCAAAGGACCCGAATTTAAAATATGAAAATTACAGATGTTAAGACCTTGGTCATGGGGACCAGTTGGCGTAATTTAACCTTCGTCAAAGTTGAGACTGATGAAGGCTTGACCGGTATCAGTGAGGTGCGGATGAACAACCGCACCGATGCGCTTGTTGCCTACATTGATGGTGCGAAGAAACGGCATGTCATTGGGAGCGATCCATTCAATACGGAGGACCTCTACCAACGCCTATTTCGGGACGATTACGGACGCGCAGGTGAAATCGTCGCAACCGGCATCAGCGTCATTGAGATCGCGTGCTGGGATATTGTCGGTAAAGCACTGAATCAGCCGGTCTATCGCTTGCTTGGTGGTGCTTGTCGTGATAAAATCAAGGCGTATGCAAACGGCTGGTATCGTGTTGAGCGCACAACTGAAGAGTTTCATGCTGCTGCCAAAAGGGTGATTGAAAAAGGCTACCGAGCACTCAAATTTGATCCCTTCGGTGCTGGTTATTATGAGCTTTCTTATGAAGAGAAGTTAAAATCTGTTGCCCTCGTTGAAGCAGTACGTGACGCTGTCGGACCGGATGTCGAAATTCTCGTTGAGATGCACGGTAGATTTAGTCCGTATATGGCGATTGAGATCGCCGCCGAATTGGAAAAATTCCAACCGAGTTGGGTTGAAGAACCTGTGCCTCCCGATAACATCGCTGCGCTCGCAAAAGCAGCCGACCATATTAACCTCCCTGTCGCCACAGGTGAGCGACTCCACAATAAGTATGAATACCGTGAGTTGATTAACTTACAAGCAGCAGATATCCTGCAACCCGATATTACGCAAACAGGCGGCTTTTTGGAGACGAAGAAAATCGCAGCGATGGGGGATATGTGTTATATGACGGTCGCACCGCACAATGTCGGTGGCCCCGTTTCTACCGCGATTGCCTTGCATTTCGCTACATGCACCACAAACTTCAAAATTCAGGAACACTTCAATGATTTCTCAGAAGCGTGGGTTAAAGAGGCTGCCACTGGGTGTCCCGAAGTCATTGACGGTTATTTCAGTCTGCCAAATGGACCGGGACTCGGTATGACGTTGAATGAGGAGCTTATCGCCGAACACCCTTATCGTGAAGGTTCGTTCAATCTCTGGGAAGATGACTGGCACAAGCGCGAGTATTAGTCAGAACTGTGATTGAGAGATTTGTGTAGGGAACTTGAATTTCGGAAGCATTGTATGGTATCCTTTCAAATAGGAACATTGAAAACAAAAAACATGACCTCGCAATACTTTTGAAATATTCCCTGATTCAGCAGTTCTGAGGAGAAAGAACATGAGACATACAACAACAATCGAACTCGTAAACCTGTCAGACCTCAATTTAGCAGATAATGGTGTTATCACTCCCGAGGAGGTCCGCCGTGTCACTGTTGAAGATGCCCTCGTGGATACGGGGGCAACGCGGCTCTGCTTACCGAAACCCATCATTGAACAGCTCGGTTTAACACCCTTCGGCAATGCAAAGGCGAGAACCGCGGCTGGCATCGTGGACCGGATCATTTATTCAACGGTTGAATTCACTGTATTGGAGCGGAAGGGAACACTTCCAGTAACAGATCTGCCGGAAGGTGCCCCGGTTCTTGTTGGACACATGGTTTTAGAACAATTGGACCTCTGCTTAGATATTAGGAAAGGATTAACCTATAATCCAGACCACGATAACGACTGGATTGAAGAGGCGTGGTAAAAATATTATGAGTTTTCACTATCAAGACGGGTACCTCTACTGCGAAGAATTGAAGGTTAAAGACATTCAAGAGCAGGTGCCCTACAGTCCATTTTACCTCTACAGTCTCGCACAACTTGAGACGAACTACACCGCATATCAGAAAGCACTTGACGGACTCGACTCGATTATCGGCTATGCGATTAAGGCAAACAATAACCTCGCCCTGCTTAAACGCCTCAGCGCGCTCGGCAGTGGTGCAGTCCTCGTCAGTGGGAACGAATTGCAGATGTCGCTCGCGGCAGGGTTCGACCTAAAACGAACCATCCTAAACGGCAACGGAAAAACGCTTGAGGAACTCAGCCTCGCTGTTGAACACGGCGTACTCATTAACATCGACAGCGAATTTGATTTGGCACACATCCAGCAGACAGCAAAAGATCTTGACACGCCAGCGAATGTGCTTATCCGCATCAATCCAGATGTGGATCCACAGGTGCATCCGTATGTCTCCACTGGCATGAAAAATTCCAAGTTTGGCATCCGCAATGAGCGGCTTAATTGGTTTCTAAGCGAAATCCGCAAGGACAATCTGCTAAATTTGGTGGGTGTTCACTGCCATTTGGGTTCGACAATTAAGAAGATCCAAATCTTCCGAGATGCCACTGAAATCATGATCGCCTTCATGCGTGCGATTCAAGCCGAGGGCTTCTCTCCACGTTATCTCAATATCGGTGGTGGATTGGGCATCGACTATGAACGCACTGGCGAGGAGATTCCGACACCTTCCGATCTCATTGATTCCATCCGCGACCTGCTGCCTGAGAACATCACACTCATTATTGAACCGGGGCGTTCTCTTGTCGGTAATGCCTCCGTGTTTGTCAACCGTGTTACGGGTGTAAAAACCAACGGTAACAAGCATTTCATCGTCACTGATGGCAGTATGTCCGAACTGATCCGACCAAGTCTCTATGATACCTATCAGCATATCCAGTTTATTGAACCGATTGATGGGGCAGTTGAAACTTACGATGTTGTCGGTCCCGTCTGTGAATCCGCAGATTTCTTGGGTAAAGAACGTGCGCTTCCTACACCGCATGAGGGTGCTGGACTTGTCGTTTGCGATTCGGGTGCCTATTGCCACGCGATGAGCTCCAATTACAATCTGAAGATGCGTCCCCCTGAATATCTCGTTGACGGTGATAGTTTCACCTGTATCCGTCGTGTTGAGACCCTTGACGATTATCTGCGTCTTTTCGACGTGTGTTAGTCTTTAGTCGTGGGTAGTTGATGACTTTGGACTTGCGAAAACATAAGTTAATGCGTTACAATAGGATATGGATCAAGAGATAACAACCCCAAGAAACGTTCAGTGGATTGGTGATTCAAAAGAGAAGTGAAGAAAGGATTATGAGCAGGAACATTAAGGTTGAAGAAGGCAGCGGAAATATTTTCAAGGATTTGGGTTTTTCTGATGATGTTTCAGAGAAAGAACTCCTAAAAGCGCAGTTGGGAGCTGAGATTTTCCGCATTCTGAAGGACCGTAAGTTAACTCAGGTCGAGGCGGCGAAACTACTTGGCATTAAAGACGTTGAAGTTTCTCGTCTTAAAGCCGCTAAACTTTCTGACTACAGCGTTGAGCGATTGATGCGGTTTCTTAATCAGTTGAATCGCGATATTGAGATTCGGATTATTCCTTCAGAAGATAGAGAAGGATAGCAGCGGGTGGTTGCTGTTTAGCTCAGGGTATGCTTCAATCATGGCAAGGCATAGATATTGCTTCCCATCTCCAGCCGGTTGTGGTAGGGACGTGCCTTGCGACACGCTGGCGTTCCCTACCAGCAATGCATTAGATAGTATCGCATGCTCTTATACCATTTCTGAAAGTAAATATTACATTTACGACTTTTCTGAAAGGATATGCAATAGGCACAAACTAAAAGTTTATGCTACATGCATCTTGAAAAGCATTAATTAGAGATGGTATTACAAGCGTTCTTCTAAAAACGCAATCCCCGCTTCTAAATCAATCTCATGTTCACCCTGAAAATGATCTAGTATCAACCGATCGCCTTGCCCTGATGCCGCGTAGATTTTCTCTACCTGTTTGAATGCTTGTAGCGCATCTTCCTCAATAAAACACATATCGTCGGAACCGATCTGCACCATACACGCCCTCGGTGCTATCAATCCCGCTACTTCCGCGATGTCCCCTGCTTTTCTCAGTCCGAACATAAATTGTGAACCACACGTATTCCCACGCCCGCGGTCATTCAATGCGTCCGTCAATGTGCTAAGGTAACAAACGATAACAGCCGCTTTCACGCGTTGGTCTACGGCAGAAATATAAGTCGTCATCGTGCCACCGAACGAACACCCCATGCATCCCAAGCGACGACTATCGACTTCAGGACGCGATTGGAGATAGTCCAAACAGCGTTTCCCATCTGAGACATTGAGTTGCAGCAGTTGATAGCCGAAGTAACCGAATGCAAGATAGGCGACGTTGCAACCATCGCGACCCGGGCGACGGACCCACTCATCCCGATCCTTCCGTTCGCCGAAGCATCGCCAATCTGGTGCGATTGTAACGAAACCTCGCTTCGCCAATTCTACAGCATACTGTTTCTGATAATCCTCTACAATGCCGACTGCGCCATCTTTACCGATCCCGTGTCCATGTGCGCATAAGACTGCTGGTGCCGGGTTTTCTGCACTTGCACCTTCCGGGATTAAGACGTACGCTGGAATCGAAGAAAATGGATCTGGATTGAAGATAATCTTTTCCCGTGTGTAGCCGTCATACTGTGTCTGTTCCAAAGTTTCAACTTCCAACGGTATCGCTTCTGGCGAGGGGCCCAGGTCTTTAGCGAGATTACGTCGAAATCTCTTTCGCCACTCTTGCCATTCCGTTTTTGTCGTCCCATTGAAATGGAGGGGTGGTGTTGCTTTCAAAAGTTGTTCCGTGCTTTGCTCAGCTGTCAAAAAACGTTGTACTGCCATCATCTATGCCTCCTATAGTTTTCTGTTTCATACCAGTTCGGACTATTTTAGCACGAGAAGTTTCTGATTGCAAATTCAACCCAAACAACGACCAGAATTCACCTTGACTTTCATAAGTTTCCATGTTAAAGTAACTTTATGAACGATGCATTGCTCAGCGTCCAAAACCTCAAAACCTACTTCCGCACGCCGGAAGGGCTTGCCCGTGCGGTTGACGGCATCTCTTTCGACATCAAACCGAACGAGATTTTCGCACTCGTCGGAGAGTCGGGTTGTGGTAAAAGCGTCACCGCACTCTCCGTGATTCAACTCGTCGCGCAACCTGCTGGATTCATCGCGGACGGTGCTATCTATTACAAAAGGCAGGACATCACACGCCTGTCTGAAGTTGATAAACGGAAAATTCAGGGCAACGACATCGCCATGGTGTTCCAAGAACCGATGACGAGTCTCAACCCAGTTTTCACCATCGGCAACCAGATTTCAGAGGCAATCCAACAACACCAAAACCTACGCGGCGCTGCTGCAAGAAATGCTGCGATCGAGATGCTCGACCTCGTCGGTATTCCGGAACCTGCTGCCCGTTACGATGAATACCCGCACCAGATGTCCGGTGGCATGAAACAGCGTGTCATGATTGCGATGGCACTCTCCTGTCGCCCAGGGCTTCTCATCGCTGATGAACCCACAACCGCCCTGGATGTCACCATACAGGCACAGATCCTTGAACTCATCCAGCGACTCCAGCAGGAGTTGCAGATGGCAGTCCTATTGATTACACACGACTTGGGTGTTGTTGCTAATATCGCTGATCGTGTTGCTGTTATGTATGCTGGAAAGATTGCCGAGATGGGGACATGGAAGCAACTCTACGAAACTCCACAACACCCCTACACAGTGAAACTCCTGGAATCGACACCCGCACGGGATAAACGGGGGACGCAATTACACACAATTACCGGCAGAGTGCCGAAAGCGACCGAATACAATGATGGATGTCGATTTGCTGATCGCTGTCCAAAGGTTATGGATGGGTGCGAAAGTATTGCCCCAACGCTGCATACCGTTAACGGTGGTGCGCACAACGTCGCCTGTCATCTCTACAATCCTGAACCGCCCTTTTCGGTGCAGCTTGCAAACCGAAAACTTGCTGTACAAAAGCATGCTATAAAGACTTCGGCTGCAAGGCTTGAACTCGAAACAGAAATTGACTCAAAAAATGTGGATTCTTCGACACAACCGACAACGGCACAGCCGCAACTTCAGGTAAAGGATTTGTGTGTTCACTACCCCATTCAGAAGGGCATCTTCAAACGCACCGTCGGTTATGTTTATGCTGTTGACAACGTTACACTTGAGATTCCACGCGGCAAAACGCTTGCACTTGTTGGTGAATCGGGATCCGGCAAGACTTCGTTCGGCAAAGCCATCCTCCGATTAGGCGTGCCTGTTAAGGGTGATCTCGTCTATGACGGTACTAACATCGCAACTGCGACGCGGGAACTTATGCATCCCTATCGGAAACGGATGCAGATTATCTTTCAGGACCCTTATGCGTCTCTCAATCCCCGGATGATGGTGGGGGCTATTATTCAGGAAGGAATGCAGGCACACAACATCGGTGAGTCCGCTGATGAACGCCATGATCGGGTTGCAGAATTGATGCAGCGCGTGGGTCTATCGCCAGATATGGTGAACCGCTATCCGCATGAGTTCTCTGGCGGTCAGAGGCAGCGCATCGGTATCGCGCGATGTCTTGCTGTCGATCCAGAGTTCATCGTCTGTGACGAGGCGACCAGTGCACTCGATGTATCCGTGCAAGCGCAAATACTGAATCTCCTTAAATCGCTGCAATCCGATTTTAATCTGACTTATCTCTTCATTACACATAACCTTTCCGTCGTTGAGTACTTCGCGGATGAGGTGGCAGTAATGTATCTCGGTAGGATCGTTGAGCGTGGAACAACAGAGGAGATTTTCGATTCGCCCAAACATCCTTATACGCGTGCGCTCCTTTCCGCCGTCCCGAAGATGGATGAGAAGACCGGCGTTGAAAAAATTCAGTTGGAGGGTGATGTGCCGTCCCCAATCAATCGCCCGACTGGGTGTTATTTTCATCCGCGGTGCCCGGAAGTAATGCCGATGTGTAAAGACGAATATCCGGATGAAACCAGTTTCACGCAGACGCATACATGCAACTGTTACTTGTATCGAGATGGTTATCGGTAGTCGGTTATCGGTAACAAGAGGTGCTTTGTTTATCCAAGAATTTCTTTAACTGACAACTAATCACTGATAAAAAATATGCCAAAGATTAAAATACTCTCCGCAGATGTTGCCAATAAAATCGCCGCAGGTGAGGTCGTCGAGCGTCCTGCCTCAGTCGTCAAGGAACTCATTGAAAACGCACTGGACGCAGGCAGCACCTCTATCCGCGTCGAGATCCGTGCAGGTGGAAAACGCCTCATCCGCGTCTCCGATAATGGTGGCGGCATGGAACGCGAGGATGCACTCCTCGCCTTAGAACGCCATGCAACGAGCAAGGTAGACCGTATTGAAGACCTTGAATCTATTCAAACCTTTGGGTTCCGTGGCGAGGCTCTGGCAAGTATTGCCTCGGTCTCACAATTTGAACTCCTCACCCGTACGGCTGACGCACTTGAAGGAACGAAGGTGGACGTTGAGGGTGGTGTTTTTCGTTCTGTCCAAGAGAGCGGATGCTCTCCCGGCACCCACATGTCTGTTAACAACCTGTTTTACAATGTTCCTGCGCGCCTGAAGTTTCTGAAAACCGATACCACAGAGATGAATCATGTCACGAATCAGGTAACGTGGGCTGCGCTGGCGCATCCGAAAATCCATTTTTCATTGACGCACAACGGCAGATCAATTCTTGATGTCCGCGCCTGCGATTCATATCTTGAGCGGGTGCGTCTCCTCTACGGCAGAGAGTTCGCTGAGAACCTCATCGAGTTTACGGAGGAGCTGCCCGACCTGAAAATTTACGGTTTGCTCGGAAAACCTGAATTTACGAAGCCGAACCGGGAGTATCAACTCTTTTTCCTCAATCAGCGTCCGATTCGCAGTCGTATCATTGGCGCAGCGTTGACGGAGGCACTTGACGCAATGGTCGCTAAGGATCGGCAGCCCGTTGCGCTGCTTTTCCTAACGCTTGAACCTGAAGCAGTTGATGTCAATGTGCATCCCGCTAAAATCGAGGTACGCTTTCGGAACGAGCGGACGATTTATAGTGGTGTCGTCCGTATGATTCGCAACGCCCTCCATAAAGCGAAGTATATCCCCAAAATCGAAACTTCCACTGAACAGTCCCCATCTGAAGAGGATACTGAAAGCCGAGATGCCGATTTATCACAACGAGTTTCTACACCGAGGTCCACAACCCCGATTGGGGGGAGGCGAGTTGCCACAACGCCTACAGCACAAACACAGCGCGGGCAAACACCGCCTGTCCCGACACAGGAACCAGGCGACATCGGACAAGAGACTGAGGCTCCCGACACTTCTTCGGAAGCGCAAGTTCCGTCTACACCCACTGAAGTCGTCGTGCAACCCCCACAGCAACAGATTCCTGAAGGTGTGAATCTCAGCCTCCTCGACTTTGAGAATGTCCAACTCAAAGCGAACCTCTTTAAGACTTATATTGTCGCTGAAGCGGACGATAAAATCTTTTTCATTGACCAGCACGTTGCCGCCGAGCGTGTGCTTTATGAACGCTTCGTCAACCAGTTAAAAACCGATGGTATCCCTGTACAGGGATTGCTGCTGCCGGTCACTGTGGAAGCCACACCGCAGCAGCTTGGTGTTCTCAAAATCCACGGCGACATCTTCAAGAAACTCGGTTTTGATTTGGAGGAATTCGGGGGCAACACTATTCTGGTCCGGGCAATCCCATCGCCACTACCAACCCGTGTCGCTTCGCAGACCGTTACGGATCTGCTGGACAAACTTCCTGAAGAACCGCATACCGAGGTCCAACTCCCGGAAGCGATTGACAACGCCTTGGTAACGCTCGCGTGTAAGGCAGCGGTCAAGGCAGGGGATACATTGGATATGAAGGAGATGACGAACCTCATCAAGGAGTTGTCCGAGGCGAAGCTTCCGTTCAATTGTCCGCACTCCCGTCCTATTATTGTCGAGATGGGACGCGATGAATTGGAACGCCGATTTCACCGATAATCTAAAAATAACAAAGATTCGGAGATCACTCTTATTGGTGATATGCAAGGTTCCAAAAATAGATTTGACACAGGAAGAGGTCATTGAGTGCTAGCGGGAGGGCGATTGCTGATGTTTCCAAAAAATCTCTATATGGCAATCAAGTTGCTGGATAATCTCTTTAAAATGGTTATATGTAATATTTAAAATTCGGTTTACGATCGGAGACAGTAGGATTTGAAATCAAGATTTCCCCGACAGCGTCGGAAAAACCTACGGTTACAGGTTGAGATTCCCCAAGATGACACGCATTATAGTTCAATTTTGTTAAACCAAAAATGTCCTGTGCGACTCTTTCTATCGGTGCTTCTCCATGTTGAATATCAATACGTAAGGGAATAGGTGTTTCCCATCCGTCATAGGTCGCAATTCGTGGCTTAAATCCACTTCCCCACAATAAACCTGATTTGTTGTTGGTTTTCCAGAATGTTCCTCTAAGAACTGGCATGTTGCCTGACCGGAATAATCTTGGCGTACGTAGACGATCTGTACGTACTCTTACACCAACAAGTTTAGTATCCTTTGGACATGCGTCTTGATAGCCAGAAAATTCACTCTTACTAATATCAGATCGTGAATGCAAGAAAATCTCCTTAAGTTCCTTACCTTCAAGTTCTTTGTACGTCTCTAAAATACCACGTAAAAGGTTGTGTGCAGCGGACTTACTTAAGTGAAATTGCTTAGCTTCCAATGAATACCACGGTCCATACTCACCAAGAAAAACTATGCCATCTCCGGTATCAAGAAACATTTGTGCAGCACAGCAGGCGGTTTCTCCTTTTTCTGGTGTGACAGCTCGGCGAAAGGCAATACCGATGTAGCAAACACCATCACGAGCGGTAACAAGTCTCCAAGGTTTTCGGCCACATTTGTAATAAAGCGCAGTTCCGATGTTCCACATACGGTCCGAAAGTGGGGTAAGACTGCGTTCTCCGAATACATTATGATCTGTTAATCTTAATGTGGATTCACGCAGAATTTGCAAAGGGATTCCGTATTGCATTGCGCGCGCTTTAAACTGTCGCCGAAAATCAGGAAACAGTTTATACTGTTCTTCATCAAAATTAGCAATAAATTCAAGTTGTCCAGCTCTTCTTCGCTCTATTGTATTATTAGAAGCACGTTGAATGGAATCAGTAACATTTGACTCTGGGCGACAATTCTGCCAAATCTCATCTGGCACCACACAGATAGCTACACCAATACTCTCATCAAGTTTCCTTGTTTTCCTAAGTTGTTCAAGGTAATGGTCTACAACTCCAAATACCCGTTCATATTTATCTGAGTAACGAGAGATTTCAATGAGTCGGTCCCGATCAATTTGATAAGACCTAACTGGTTTGCTGGACCACGGCGAACAAAATGCTGCTTCGAATCCCGGAAATGGAGGCCAAAGTCTCTGATTTCCATTCGGGGCAAAAATGGCAGGACGATTCATAGCATCCGCCCATTTTTTAAAGGTAGTGATTCCTTTATCCGTTCCAATAAGAATATAAGATAGTCTGCCAGGTCTGGAAGGCAGATCAGCATCATAAGGACCGAAGAGTGCAAGCCCATCACGCGGATCAGCCGTACGCTGTCCGTAGCGGAATTCTAACTCTGGTTCATCAAATACTATGGTTGAATCAGTTATCTCCGATTCCCTCATCGCCAATATCTCCATCTGAAAATTCATCGTAGTTTCTGATCAATTCTGATCGTTCTCGACTAAGTTCATCAAGTACTTCTTCGTTAATGCCAACTGGAACATTCATACAAAGCGGGGTGGCATCAATAATAATTTGCGTTTCTTCTGATTCACCGATGGTTATTTTATCTCCATCTGCCAGGAACTGACTGACAGCCAGAGTACGGTTAAGCCAATCTCTATTCCACCAGTTTTTGCAAAGATGTTTTCGTCGTGAAACAATCGTACGATGACCTTTTAAAGGTTTTCCTTTTGTGTCTGAAAGGCGAACTCGTATCCGAACGAGAACTGTGAAATCATCAAAGAGATCTTGGCGGACAAAAAAGTCCGGAGCAAGAGAATATAGGTATTCGCTTCCAGATAAGTGTTTTCTTTTTCCACTGGCGGCTATATTAGCCTTTTTACCGTCAGGTTGAGTAAAACTGATTCGATTGCTCTTATCGGGATCTCGAGGAAAGTAGAGTCGTTCTGTTTCGCGGCAGTACTTCAATCCTTTCTGATGACATTTCACAATTAATGCTTTTCGGATAAGTTCTGATGCTAAGTGAGATGGCCAAATTCTGTATATCGGCTTCTTCACTTCGCGCCATAAGTCCCCTCCTTTCTCACCCTTTTTGGTCATACCATACTCCTTGATGATTGAAGCGGGAGGGTTATGAAAGCTCAGAAAAGTATATGGATCGATTTCCCTATAACTCCATTCCGACTTGAGTTTATCCAATTTTTCTTTTTCAATTGCTTTCTGTGATTTGAAGCGGTAAATTACCTTTGGGATTTGATGAACTCGAAAACAGTTTGAGAAAAGAGTTTCTTTTTCGTCTGACCGAACATCGTTGCCCAAAAAGGCTTCTGCGGCAATGAATTTCCCGTTAGGCAATGATAGCGGACAGTCAATAGATTTCAGTTTTTTCAGTAATTGCTTCAGTCCCTCAGCCCAATTGTCCTGAAATGGGATAAACTTTAAGGTTCTCGTAACCTGATCCAACTGTGTTTGATCTATACCATCCACATTTAAGGGTATAAGGAAATCTTGATCCCGCTCACTCCCGACGTTTAGGGCAAGTAATCTTTGCCGTGTTACTTCAAGGTCTTTCATGGATGCCCGCGAATACAGACCAATAAACCTGAAAGTTTGATTTTTAATTGCATCATCGATATCATCAGGAAAAGTTTCACCACCAAGTAATTGGAAACGTTCATACCAAACGAGATATCCTTCTGCGGTCAATTTCCTAGTTAACCAATCTGCAAATACTCCATCCTCGTCAACAGCACTAATGAAAAGATGATCTTGATTTGTTGAGTTACCAATCCTATCTTGAGCCGCGAGAAATTCTGGATGAAAAATACCTGGGTGTTGTTTCTTAATCTGGGGATGCTTCACGTCAAGCAGAATTCGCAAACGCTCAATACCGTGAAGTTGCAATTGCCAGCCAAATTCGTTTTTAATGTAAGCGACTGCCTCGTCTCGTTGAGGGGCTGTGATTTTAGATGTGGTGATAAAAACAAATTGGTTACACGCGTGACCGTGCTTATGGACCTTTTCTGCATCTTCAGTAAGTTTCACTCTCCAGCCTTTATTCACACTGTAGGCAAATATCGTTGTTTGATTAGACGCATTAACGTAAATGGCATCCCGTCCTTTATCCTGGGAACCACCAAGGGGTTCAATAGAACTGTAACCTTCCAGTGACATTAAGGCACTGCAAAGTCGCTCAAATTCAAAATGATCTGTGACTTCTTGGAGACAAGAAATTGTTGGATTTACTGCCATTTTCTTTTAAATCACCCTAATTTCTATGCTGGTTATGAAACTGAACTATTTAATATGATAACCTAATCTCTATTGGTTTTTCAAGGTGATTTAATTTTAGCCTTCTGCCAACAAAATTCGCTCGACTCTCTCTTTCGCCTGTCCCACAACAGTATCGGCTTCTTGTCGCAGTTGTTTAGCACGATTGCGAGTACTGGTGATATAATCAGCGATTTCAGCCTGCTTTTCAATTGATGGCTTTGGAATGATTAACTCCTTAAAGAATTCACTTGAAACCCTTTGCTGTCCAGCAGAACCTGTGAAATGTAGTGCAGCATGTTCCCGTAGAGATTTCAGGTGTAACAGGGCATGGATATAGCGGATGTTTATCCCTTCTAACGCGCGAAAGACGTGAAACTCTGTCGAACCGCATCCGATACCTTCTTTCAAATTATCAACAACAGCAGACTTCCATTTTCCATACACGGCGTGATTTTTGCCCAAATCAGGTCGTTGTCTCTAAATCTTGTATATCCCTTTGCTTCTTCGATCGCCTTGCATAGAGATAGGTCAGCTGTAGATACTCTGGGGCTGTTTGTCGAGTCAAAAATTTGCTGATATGTTGGACAGATGTTGAAGAAATACGCAAGCAAAACTCCTACGGGGTTTGATCGCGGGATGGGAACGTTCTATAGAGATGTCGCCCCTAATGAGGTTTAAGTATTTAATCGGGTAATTTTTTCTCAGGTCCGGTCCTCAAACAATCATCAAAGCACGTGGTCGTCTTCAATAATCCCCTTCGCCTCCAAACCAGCAAGCACATTCTCAGCACAT
>JAPPBX010000124.1 GCA_026702755.1 Candidatus Poribacteria bacterium
GGAAAGCGTCCTCGTAGTTCACGCCGTAGAAAGGGATGCCGAGTTGTGTGGCGACGCGGCGCGCATCCTCAATGCCCTCAAGTGAGCAGCAGTTGGGACGCTCCGGGTCGACTTCAATCGTATCAGGCGCACCGAGGCGCATGGTGATGCCGGTGACATCATAGCCTGCGTCAACCATCATGGCAGCGGTGACCGAGCTGTCTACGCCACCGCTCATTGCGACGAGAATTTTCTTCATAGGACTACCCTGTTGAAAAGCATGGCACGTTTAAGTAGCGAGGTTGGAAATCTCGCCAGTGGTGTGTTTGCTAATCTTATTTAATTATAACGCAAGTTGCCACCTATTTATAGAAATAGCACTCCTACGGAGTGCGGTCGCTTAAATACACCGTTTCTATAGACATAGCACCCCTACGGGGTGGGGAAAGAGACGAAAACCCTTTCTGAAATGGGCAAAACCTGTTAGTAGCAACTTGGGTTAATTATACTACATAATAGGGGATTTGTCAGGCAAAATTTGGGGCACTTCAAATTCTTGTGTCGTTGTGGCATATTTTTCGGTGCATCGTTGAATAGGCAAGCGTTGGAGAATATTATAGAGCACGCACTTATCAAATGTCAGGGTGGAAGTACTGTAACCAAAGCTCGTTGACGAATAACAACACACCATAGGTGTCAATTTAGGGATATTTCGTTGTATTTTATAGGAACGTCCCTACAAATGCCGCCCCTACGGGGCTTGAGTTTTTTGGCCACACGCTGCTATAAATATGCCGTCCCTACGGGACTGAGGAGGGTTTCTGACGTGTCCAAAGTTTATGGCTAAAACCCAGCGCAGTTGGAATGCAGGTCGCATTTGGGGTTTTTGCTGGGGTGTTTCTTCGCGTACGCCGCAAAACAGCACTTACCGGTCCCTTAATTGGGGAAAAAATAAAAAATCAAGAGATCTGCCAATCTTCTTTTCCGGCGTATCGGTCATCGTAGACATCTTCATTGAGTTCCAGTCCGAGTCCAGGAGTATCCGGTACTGTGAACGTGCCACCGGTGAAGGTGTAGCCAGAGGTATCAATGACATCGCTGGTGAGGGTTGCGACTTCGCCGTAGAGGAAATGCGGAATCGTCTTTGCGAATTGGAGGCTGAGAAAGAAGCCGAGCAGGGAGCCCCAGTTATGAGGTGCGCATTGGACATCGTGTGCGGCAGCCATATCAGCAAGTCGTCGCCAGCCGGTAACGCCGAGTCCCTTCATATCGTGTTGGATGACATCAATGACACCCGCCTCAAAGAAGGGATCGTAGAATTCAAGTGGTTCGCGCGTTCGAGTTTCGCCATCGGCAATGAAGGTTTTTAAGCCCTTATCTTTGATGTAAGCCTTTAGGTTGCGATATAATTCAACATCTTCTTCAAACATCTCCTCTATCCAAAAGACATTGCAGTCACTCGTCTCGTTTAGGAAGGTGATGACCTCATCGTAGGTGTATGCGTTGTTTGCATCGACGAGAATATTGAACCCTTCTCCGGCAGTGCTGCGGGCAAGTTGGACAAGCTCTATGTCCCGTTGCAATCCCGCTTTCCGTTCCATGAGATGATTCCCGCGCCCGATCTTCATTTTGCATGCGGTAAACCCATTAGCGAGACTGCTTTTGACATCCTCTTCGATGCGTTTGAGCCCTTCGCCTTTCGTTTCATATAGGAGATCGTTGAAATAGATGGTGCTGTCGTAAGCAGGTAACCCGTTTGAAAAAACATCGCTACCGATGAACTGATAGGCGGGCTTACCGAGGATTTTGCCTATTGTGTCCCAAAGTGCGCTTTCAAGCCCCCGGAATTCTTCAACAACGCCATCCTCAGGATTTAAGAGGTCAAACGGGTTTTGATTGAGGACGCCCTCTGCGTTTTCAGCGGTTGCTGTTCCCCAACTGCCAGCCCCCCAACCGAGTGTGCCATTGCTTGTATAGATGCGGATAATGCGTTCGTTCCATTTACCGTTCGGATCAGGTTGTTTTATTTCCTTCGCGCCGGAGTTACAACCGATGGCAGGTTGGTCAATCTCAACTGTAACCTGCTCAACTTTAGTAATCTTGATACCGGTCGGATAGTTCTGCATACTCGTCAATCTCCTTCCACTCTCCGGTAGCGAAGTTTCAGCATTTCATTTAACTAACAACCTGCCGAAAGGTATAGGGTAACAAACGCAAACACCTACGGAAATCATCAACACTGTCCCACAATCTCCCTACTCAAGGACAAGGAGCAGTTCGTTGAGCGCGTCTTTCACCATATCGTTAGTTTCCTGCTCCCTGAAGAAAACGTCAAGCTTATGGGGCAGATTATCGTACTGGTCAGCCTCCTGAATCTGCTTTACTAAAGCAGGTTTCTTGAGAAGTTGAACGATACGGAGTCTATCTTCATGGTCAACGACTTCAGGGTTTGCTAACAAAACGATCAAACGTGCGGCTAATCCATCAGCGAGTCCGTTTTCGGCGTAATGGTTCAGCGTATCAATAGCGGCTTGTTTGGTATTGAGACTGGAGCCGTTTGTGAGGATTGCCACGAGCCCGTCCACAGCACCTGCGTCAGGATATTTCATCAAAGCTTTAGCAATGTCCAGACGCACGGTGTCATCGGAATCGTCAAGCGCATCAATCAACATATCTGTGGGGTGTTCTTTGAGGAACATCATAGATTTCGCGGCGGCTCGTCGGACAACGGCGTTACCATCGGTCAAACCTTCGACGATTTTTGCTTCGGAGGCTTCGTTTCCAAGTAGATAGAGTGCGGTGTTAATTTCCATTTTCAACCCTGCATCAGTGGTTGCATTTTGGAGTGCCTCTAACCCTTGGATGGCGGATGCGTCGCCTATATTTCCTACGATACGGACCAGCTGAATTTTAACATCAGGTGGAGTTTTGCTGTCGCCAGCTGCCTGTAGAATGTCGTTAATCGCTGGGGTGCCGATATCCTGCAAGATTTGAACAAAGTCGCCATGGACATTGCGGTACCGGTTTTTAACGAGGTCCTCCAACAGGAAAGGCACGGCTGGTGCGCCTTTGTCAACGAGGATCTGCATGCCATCCTTCTGTACCCTATGGCGTTCCCCGAGGATTTGCAGGATTTTCTTCATCTCATATTCGCCCAATTCACCAACGCGGCGGTCACGTTCGGTTTTGTATCTGGCTTCCACATCATGCGTCCTTGCCGCGCCTGTTGAAATGGCGTTACTATAAGCAAGGATCAGGAGTGCGCGGGGCTCAACTTTATTTTGTTCTTCCTGTTCAGCGCGCTCAAGATGCTGGACTGCCTCCAGTGAAAGCCCAGCGAACAACTTACCCCTCCCGACTTCAAGCTGGGTAATGACCTGTTCCTGCTGGCACCCGAAGCTCACCACTCCTATAAGTAGTAATATCGTCAAAACTTTTTTCATGTTCCGTTTACCTTTTCCTCCTGGAATCTCGATTAGACCTGCCCGTCTGTGTCGCTCATCGCGTGCATACTCCATGAAGATAGCGTACCATTTAACAGTGCGCAACTTGCACGCAGATAAAAAAGAACCAATTTAACATCTTCCCAGTATGATTTGGTAACGTCAATATAGAGCAAAACTGGTAGGTTTCTTATTATAACGAAAGACAGCTGAGGTCTTCGACATTTGCACACCTACCGAACAGGGGCTACCAATCCGGGCAAGTACTGATGTAATAAATATTATAAAATAAATACATTTTTCTGTCAACAATTTTAAGGTACAGTTTACAAACTTCCGCTCTTGGCAATAGAGAATTTTCAGGACTCAGACAAAAACCGCTTTTAAAACACGCGCCCGAAAATCACACCAGCGAAGAAACGTCGTCCACACAAGACCCTATTGGAGTGCATCAAGGAGTTGTTTAAGCGACGTTTTGACAAGCTCGCTCGACTCTTTTTCTTTGTGATATTCATAGAGCTTGAACTCAAGATTGTCGTATAACTCGGTTGCTCGAATTTGTTTCAGGAACGGTTCCCTCTTCAGAAGTTGAACAAGATGGAGCCGACTGTCCGCGTCGCTAACGGTTCCGCCAATCAGTAGCGTTGTGATCCGTTTTGCCAAGCCTCTGGTAAGTTTGTTTTGTCCGTAAATGTCAAGCGTATCAATAGCTGCCTGCTTCGGATCTTTGCTCAATTCACCCGTGAGAATGTTTACGAGTGGGTTAACAGCGGCGACATCCTTGTGTATTGCCAGTGCTTCTACAAGTGAGGCGACGACTTCAGAGTCGGTATCCTTTAACCCTGCAATGAGTGTTTGTGATGGGACATCACTGAGATTGACCATGGCTTTCGCAGCGGCACGGCGGACAGCAACATCGCTATGACTTAGCCCGGCGATGATGTCTCTTTGATACGATTTTTCACCGAGTTGATAGAGCGTTGTATTAATCTCCATCATCAATCCCGGTTCCATTGTTCCAGTTTGAAGGGATTTCAACGCGTCTACGGCTTTTTCATCGCCGATTTCAGCCAAGACTTGCACAAGCCTACTCTTGACAGCAGATGGTGTCGTTTCATCGGTGAGCTTGGCGAGAACGAGGTCAAGTCCCTGAGGACCCATCTGCACAAGCATCTGTGTAAAATTGGCGTGAAGGGTTGGATATCTACCTCTGGTGAGACTGTCAAGAATCAAGACAGCAGC
This sequence comes from Candidatus Poribacteria bacterium, assembly GCA_026702755.1. Classification (NCBI taxonomy): domain Bacteria; phylum Candidatus Poribacteria; species Candidatus Poribacteria bacterium. Next base: position 4,665 of record JAPPBX010000124.1, read on the forward strand.
CTCGGGTCCCTTATCCACAAGCACCTGTAAGCCGTCTTTCTGTATACGGGAAGGTTTACTGAGAATTTGCAAGATTTGCTTCATCTCAGCCTCATTGAGTTCTTTTATGCGCTGCTCTCGCTGATTTTTGAATTTGGCTTCCACACCGAGACTACTCGCACTTCCGGTAGAAAGCCCGTGTGAATAAGCGATAACGAGTAGGGCACGCGGTTCAAGTTTATTAACCTCTTCCTCTTCTGCTTTCTCGAGATGATCAACAGCCTCCAGCGCGTTGCCGCTGTCAATCAATTTACTTCTGCCCACGGATAGATTACTCGGGCCCTTCTGCTTTGTCTCACAACCGAAACTCGTGAGCAATAGGACAACCAGTGGAATAACGATGATTTTTTTCATTACCTTCTGTTTTCCTCCCTGAAAATTATTTCTTTGGGAATGACTGCCTGATGCAACCACACGCTACAATACGTTGCGATTTTGAAATACTCCGATTGTAACAATATCACAAAATTAGTAAAAAGTCAAGTGCAGATTTTGCCGAGCACTTTGGTTCTTGGTTATATCGTGATTATCGCTAAATTCAGAGATACCTTTTACAAGAAAACTAATGGCTTGACACGCGTACAGGTTTTGACTATACTTGTTGATATGTACCAAAGACAGAATTCACCAAGACTGGTGGGTCTATAATAGAAGCAGGACGAAAATTAAGCCATACGCGTCTATAGAAAAGGAATCTCCTATGAAAATTTTTGCCTCTTTTTACGCCACTTGTGCGTCCCCATTTTATCAACAAAAAACAGACTCACAGCAAAACAAGGCAACAATACTGCGATGCACATTCAGTGTGTTGTTAGTGTGCGCGATGTTAGTGCAAGGATCCGCAGACGCGCAGCTTATGTCCCCAGAAGAGGTTCTCGGATTTCAAGTGGGAGCAGATTATCAGGTAGCAGCATGGCAGACGGTCTCTGAGTATATGCGGCACGTAGCAGCGAACTCGGATCGGGTTCTGTTGGACGTACTTGGAAAAACAACAGAGGGCAACGATTTTGTAATGCTGCTAATTTCTGCCCCAGAAAACTTGGAAAATTTGGGACGCTATCAGCAAATCCAAAGACAACTTGCGCTGCCCAATAAGCCTACAACAGAGGACAGCAGCGCAGAATTGGACGCGCTTGCAGAAGAGGGGAAAGCGGTCGTACTGATTAACTGCAATCTACATTCCACGGAGATCGCCTCTTCACAGATGTCGATGGAGTTCGCATATCAATTCGCAACAGCCGAAACACCGGAAATTAAAGAGATTCTTGAAAATGTGATAATTCTGCTCGTCCCTTCTGCGAACCCCGACGGCTTAGACATCGTGGTGGACTGGTATAACCGAACTGTCGGCACCCCTTATGAAGGGTCTGAAATCCCGTGGTTGTATCATAAATACACAGGACACGATAACAATCGCGATTGGTTTATGTTGACGCAAATAGAGACGCAGCTTCTGACGCGAGTGCTTTACGAGGAATGGTTTCCTGAAGTCGTCTACGATGTACATGAGATGAGTTATCGCGGTCCTCGGTTTGTGATACCACCCTATTTCGAGCCGGTCAATCCGAATATTCCACCGCTCTTACAGCGGACGCTTTCGCTAATCGGGGCACAACTCGCTTTCGATTTGACGAGCGAAGGGTTTACAGGTGTGCTTTCAAGTGCTGTTTACGACACATGGTGGCACGGCGGATTTCGGACGGTGCCGTATCGTCACAACATGGTAGGCATTTTGACAGAAGCGGCACGCGTGGAAATCGCAACGCCAATTTTCCAACCGCATCACACTTTAAAAGGTTATCGGCGCGGGCTTGATAAATATACACTCCGCACGAACTTCCCGGAACCGTGGCCCGGCGGCTGGTGGCGATTGCGGGACATCGTAGACTATGAGAAGGCGGCTGCACTCTCAATCCTCGCCTTCGCCGCGGAGCATCGGGTAACACTGAAAACAAACTTTTACAAGATGGGACTCAACGCGATCGCAAAAGGGGAGGGTGAACCGCCTCGTGCGTTCCTGATTCCGACGCAACAGCGCGACATCCATACAACGCTCAAAATGCTGGATATTTTGAAACGCGGCGGCGTACAGATTCATCAGGCAAACGCGCCGTTTACTGCCGATGGTGTAGAATATCCGGCGGACACCTACGTCGTTTCGATGTCCCAACCCTTTCGGGCACATGCCAAGGACCTGCTTGAGGTTCAACACTATCCGGAACGCCGTCCGTCGCCTGAATCACCGCCTGAACGCCCTTACGATATTGCGGGCTGGACACTGCCGTTACAGATGGGTGTCAGAACAATCGCGGTTGTGCAGCCGTTTGCGGCAGATTTAAGGCAGCTACCCGTGCTACCACAGGTGCAAGGCGCGCTGGAGAGTATCCCTGAACCGACCAGCTACCTGTTTGAGAATCGGACGAACATGGAAGCGATTGTCCTGAATCGTCTGTTTAATGAGAAACTGCCGGATAACAGTCCGAAATATAATCTTTACTGGGCACGACGGGACGTAGAACTCGCCGGTAAAACATTATCACGCGGGACTATCCTCATAAAGACAGTGGAACCACCACTTCAACAGATTGAGGAGATGCGGACACTCGCCTCCGAATACGGTATTCACATCCACGCCGATGCATCTATTGATGAAAAAACGCTGAGTCGCACATTCTCAAAAGTGACTGACCCGCGCCTCGGTCTCTATAAACCTTGGACAGCGAACATGGACGAAGGATGGACACGCTGGGTTTTGGACACACACGAATTCAATTATAATAGCCTCACGAACGCGGAAATTCGCGCGGGGGATTTGGCAGCGCGTTACGACGCGATAATCTTGCCGGACTTTGGTGCTTCGGGTATTCTCAATGGACACGCCACAGGAAAATTGCCACCCGAATACGTCGGCGGGATCGGTACAGAGGGGTTGGCGAATTTACGAGCGTTTGTGGAGGATGGCGGCACACTTATCTGCTTAAATCGTGCTACAGAGCTTCCCTTGAAATATTTCGGACTTGGTGAAAAGGGGATTGTCAATGTGGTTGAGAAAGCAAATCAATCGGGGAAAGACGAGTTCTTCTGTCCCGGCTCATTATTACGGGTTCGGATAGATACAAGGCACCCCATCGGACGTGGACTCGATAAAGAGATGGCAATCCTTTTTAAATCGGGTCCTGTTTTTGAAGCCGGACGTGGTGGTGCCAAAGTTGTCGCGACATATCCGGAGTTTAATGCATTGATGAGCGGTTGGCTTGAAGGTGAAAAACGGATTCGACAAAAGGCGGCACTTTTGGAAACAAACTTAGGCGATGGACGCGTGATTCTGTTCGGTTTTAAACCCCAGCATCGAGGGCAATCCCATGGAACTTTTAAGTTGCTCTTCAATGCCATTCTTTACAGCACTGTCCCTTAGAAATAATCTAAGCCACCGGTTTGTGCACATAGCACTCCGCTGGAGTGCAAGAAGTTGTGCCCCCCGGTTTCTATAGATATATCACCCCGCTGGGGTGGGGAAAATACCTAAACCCCTCCTTGGAGCGTTCAGAATTTGTTAGTAGCAACTTGGGTTAGAAATAATATGAGTTATGGAAAGGTAGGTCCATTATGTTCACGACGACGGACAAGACGCTCGTCAGCTGGTTCTGCTTTGATGAGGAAGCCCCAAAGCACTGCAGCGTGATTACCGTGCAGGCGGCTGATAAGTATGACGCACTCGCTTTTGGACAGGATACGCCAGGTAAGTGGTCTACCGCCAGCGATGATAACACCCGCACACAAACTCCCGAACAACTCGCCCAAAATCCAGCGCAGGAAATTGTCCTCGGACAGTTCATGATGATGGCCGCTGTTTACAAGGACAACTCGGTCACGATTTACCGCGATGGGGAAGTGTACGCTCACTATACCATCGAAGAGCCGTTTGATTTTCTGAACAGCCCCTACCTACAACTCGTAATTGGCGCAGTCAATCTAAATCCTAACTACACCACATCGTTTAAGGGAAAAGTCAAGGACATCCGGATTTATGCACAGGCGTTGACGCAAGATCAGATTAAAGCGTTGAGACCGAATACACCTTCAGCAATTCAACCCTTCAGCTGGTACGATTTCTCGAAAGATGGTTGGTGGGTAGATCGTGCCGGTAAATTTCCTGAACTTAGAAACATTGCGGCGATAAAAGAGAACGATGAAGACGCGTATATTGTTTTCGATCGAGACGACAGACATATATTTACTATGGACAACGAAGCTGTCCGTATTGCCCGCGATTTTCGTCAACGGCTGATGCATGACCCGAGTCGCCCGACATATCATTTGGTTAATTCCGAAGGTGATAACGAAAGGAACTATTCGACCGATCCCAACTTCATGATTTACTGGAAAGGTCAGTATCATTTCGGCTATATGTGCAAAGGCGACGAGCACGCTTTTGGTCACTTCACGAGTACCGACCTTGTTCATTGGCGACGGCGCGGTGATTGTGCCTTGGGCAGCGGCGGTTGTGGTACGGGCGGTACGATTATAACCAAAGATGGCAAGAAAGTTATCTTCGTCGGCATATTTGGCGGTCGTCCGACTTATGTAGAGGCTTCGGATGAGCATCTGGAGGATTGGTCTAAACCGATTGAGATTGATGTACCTCAAGAGACACGGGATGCCGATTATTGGGTATTCTGGGATCCGACGGCTTGGGTTGAGGGAGATTACTATTACATATTCTCAGGGGACCATCCTATGGAGGATACACGACCAGGACTGGGGAATTGGTATAAACGAACGACACTGATGCGCTCCAAAGACTTTAAGAAGTGGGAATTTCTGGGTGAATTTATGACGAAAGAGTTGCCCGGACTTGAGAAACACGATCATTCCTGCACCGACTTCTTCAAACTCGGCAACAAGCACATGATGCTGCTTATCAGCCATAGTTGGGGTGCGCGGTACTATCTGGGTGAATGGAAGGATAACAAGTTCACGCCTGAGTTTCATACCAAGATGAGTTGGACCAACAATTATCGCGGCATACCCATCTATTGGGCACCCAAAACCTTCCTCACACCAGACGGACGCAGAGTTGTCATTACCAATATACAGGTTAACCTCGGCAACACTTTATGGAGCTGCATATTCTCATTGCCTTGGGAGTTGAGTCTACCTGACGATGGGATTGTGCGGATTAAGCCGGTTCGCGAACTTGAGTGTCTCCGCTACAACGAAACGGTTGAGAACAACATTACCGTCAAAAACGGCGAGGACTATAGGCTGACGGAAATCTCAGGCGATACGGTTGAATTGAACCTCACAATCAAGCCTACCGAAGCGAAGGATTATGGTGTAAAAGTGTTCTGTGACAAAGACAACCAGAACGGGATGGAGATCTTCTACTCAGCCGACGAGAAGACGATTTCGATAGGTGATGGCAATGAAGCGGTAAAACCGTACGGTAGTTCCCAACCTTATGGTGTCGCGCCGTTCGAGTTGAAAGCTGGAGAGGATTTGAATTTACGGATATTCATTGACAGGGCACTCGTGGAAGTCTTCATCAATGAACGTCAGGCAGTCGTACAGAGTCAACTGCATAAGTCGGAAGATGTTGGAATCTGCCTTTACAGCAGAGGTGGGGACATTAAGGCAGACGTAACGGGTTGGAAGATGGCGGCGGCGAACCAATGGTAAGTCCTGTTTCAGTCGATCTGTCTCGCGACGATGCACTATTATTTTTCGAGATGTGCTATATTCTTTGAAAATCACTTTTGGAGATACCCAATGAAACTTTTCACTTTTTCACTACTTATTATCGCTGTTGTTTTCACACTCGGTTGCGCTGAAAATAGATTAGATGTTGTTCTTAACCAGTTGGACCGACCCACCTACGAAGTTGTCGACGATGCTGCATTTTGTTACGATCATTTAGAGCAGGATATTGAGTTTTACTACCTCGCCCTGGATAAACTCTGTGTGGATTTGCTAATAACTGGAAAGACCCTTGACGAGCTGGCTGTTGATACGACTGTTACTGACATCTTGGCGGATACCGAGTCGTATCACGGTGAGTACGTAGAGCTTGAGGCTTTTGTAATTTTCAAAAACGATGCAGGTATAGTGATTGCAGATGTGAACAATGATCTCACCAATAATACCCTTGTTATCATTGAGAGTGGCACAGAATATATTGACAGTCTCACGCGGGGCAGTAAATATAAATTTCTGATTCAAGTTATCATCGCTGATACTGTCAACGGCGGTCAACTTTTGAGTGAACCGGTAGCAATTGAGGACGAGTGATTTCCGCCTATTTTCTTCTCAAGCGGATTTCACCGGCAGCGGCGCGCAATTTCAGTAACGGTCCGCCGCCGTTAATCGCTCCGTTTAACCGACTTTCGACATCTCTGTGAGGTTGAATGGAAAAGTCGCTTGAGATTTTCCCTTGCGTTTGGGCATCTACCTTAACTGCGATATCCGGATGGAGCGCGACATCTATCGCTCCACTTTCGGATGTGTGTAAAGTCCACGGATGTTGTGGTTGGGTTGCCATTTCCGCACGGATATTCCCCAAAGCGGCTGTCAGGTTAACGCTACTTTGGCACCCTTTGAGCGTAATGTCTCCATTCTTGCTGGTTTTTCCCCACACTTCGCCCTGGATCTCACCAAGATGTAAGTTGCCGTCTAAAACCTCGGCATTTACTGTTCCCATCAAGTTGTCAACGTGGATATCGCCGGAAGCGGCAGTTTTGAGCGTGACACTATACTGACGCGGTACTGTCACGTGAACATCAACTGTAAACCACTTCAACCCTTCTCGCCAATGCTCTCGTCCACGTTTGAACTTTCCCTCAATTTTAATATCTGATTGGGTCCCTGAGTCGCTATTTTTGGTTGTGATCTCAAAATCCCCGGGCAATTTACTAATCCATTTGGTAGACTTTGGTCGCAGTTCCCGCAGCTTTGCGTTCCATTCCTTTGTGCCAGCGATATTGATATGATCCTCATCTGTAGTTTCTATACGAATCGTACCAAACTCTGTATCAACCGTTAAGTGTCCGGTAGGATTAACGGGGAATTCTGATCGGTCCGTGCGTGAGTGTTCGACATCTCCTATAAACAGGACAAAGATAACCACTGATAGAAACAGGAGAGGAAGGACCAGAAAAGCGACTAACCGCTTAGACTTTGTCACTATGGACTCCTTTTGTTAGTGTTGGGATTCATCAATGGAGTAACCATAGCCGTCAATTTAAGAAAAAACTGTGTCATGGCATCGTAGGTTGGGTTGAACGGATTCCAGGAAAACCGTAAAATCATAGAAAAATGAACTTTTCTCCTGACACGCTACATCGACCAAAGACCGAGTGAAACCCAACGCTTTTGTTGTGAAGTGCCACAACTCTGACAGTATGAAGTTGGGTTTCACTATGTTTTTGAGTGTATAGGGCAGCCTCTTGGATTTGAGGTGTGTTTGAAACACCGACATCCGCCCTTTCAATGCCGTTCAACCCAACCTACGAAACTCGGTTCGGTTAGGAAACCGAACCTACCGGACTTGGTCCGGGACGGTTGTTTTTTCTAAAATTGACCCCTATGGAATCATTTTTTCACGTTACCTATTCTTGGTATGTTCCTACTAATGCTTCCTTCAAGACCTCCCGATAGAGACTTCCGCCTTTATAATAAAACGAGAAACCAGATTTTCCCATAAAATCGTTAAGAGGTAGGCTCATAAGCATTTCTAAGTCTTTTGAAATCACTTGACAATCCACCGGTGATCCCTTATTCCATCCGCTAATGATCGCCCGTTCCAATGGTGAAATATCCTCAACACCTTTAGCCTCACGATGCTGTCTGAGATCACGGTTTAAAACCCAGACATTCACAAAATTAGCGTTCAGATACCTAATTGTTTTCTTATCGGAGAGGACAACTGCCCTCAGAGATTTTCCACTGCCTCAGCACGACTCATCCATAAAGACACCCTCCGCTGACACGACGTGAATAGGACGGTTAAGCACTCTTGCTTTTTCTAATGCCGCATCTAAAGGCACCCATTCAATTTCCTGTGCCTTGTAAAACCGTCTTGCGAGGGCGAGTTGTGCTTCCTCGACAGGAAGTTCTGACGAGAAAGTGATCTCCTTGGTGCTATCTTCCCCAGCGGTCATTTCAATGCGACAGACACCATTACCAGTAACGGTATACCCATCCGGATGTTTTCTATTAACATCAAAGTTCAATGTGCTTTCTGGGACGGACATCTGAAAATAAATTAATTCTCGCGAGTGTCTGTCAAGTATGAGCCGTCCTGCAAATTGCGAGGGTGTAAAAAAGCCATCTTCCAAGACAAACTCGGCATGAATGCGGAACACAATTTCGGCGTAAGTCTCATTGTATGCTCGAAGCAATGCCCACAACCCATCTGTGTCCCTGCCTATCTCGAAAGTTTTACTACCGATATTGATTTTTATAGTACCAGGACTGATGCGCATTTTAAATTGCGGCTTCTCAGCAAGTTGCTTGAGCAATTGAAGTGCATCTTCACGATCAATTTTCCAGGTCTCGCCGACGGAAACGGGTTTTCTGGGGAGAAAGCCCTGAAATACTGACCTTGGATGATCTCTATGTCGTTCTACCTCTCTCAGGTTTGCGAGGGATTTCCATTTAAGATGGAAGTCGCCAGTAGAAGATGTAATTGGTGCGATAGATGCTTGAACCGGAATCTGTGTTGGACCTTTTAACGCAAGGCGGATCTTTTTGGTACCACCCATATAAGAAGATATAGCACACCCAGAAAAGAACAGTGCCAAGCATAAACAGAGTGAAATACTTTTGTAAACAACCAACTTCTTGTGCATTTTTGTCCCCTTCACAATTTATCTCATAAAGAAGTTGTATGGAAACCGAGCCAGAGAAAATGCAAAAGAGGTTTCGATTTACTCCTAAATCATAACCGAGACTCGGTCCCACGGCAAGTATTTATGAGATGGTGTATAAAAAATCAGAATTTTAATGAAAAGATTGGTGATTTTGTCTATTAGAGACACTTGAGATGAAAAAAGATAGTGGAAACTATACGAGGTAGAGAAAAGGGACTTTTTATTTGACACAATCAACGGATTATGCCACAGTAACATACCTTGTATTATATTTTGACGTGCGCGCTGTCAGGCGCGCTTCTTCTAAGGAAAGGAGATTCTAACAATGGCAGTTACGTTTCACCACGTCCATCTTCGGTGCGAGGACTTGGACGGTGCAGTCAGTTATTACGAAAAAATCTTTGACGGAAAAGTCTTAGAAACAGCCGATGTCGGTGGGTTAAAAGTCGTCCGTATGGAAATCGGCGGGGAACGGATATACCTCTCCTCTAAATTAGGGGATATGGAGGTAGAAGATACCAGCGGCAATCCACGCTGGGGGCTCTACCAACTTGCCTTCACTGTAGAAGACCTCGACGCGACCGTCGAAGAACTCCAAGCGAAAGGCGCAGAACTCGACTATCTGAGACCTGAGATCAAAAGGGCGTTCTTCAAGGGACCTGATAACGTTCAGATCGAACTCATTGAGATGTAATTGTTTTCAGAAACCGCACCCTCATCCTAACAAATCGTGTTGGGTGAGGTCGCGTTCCTCACCCTTCTCTATATCTATCTACAGTGTATTGGTAATTGAAAACTTACCATAACGTGAGTAAGGTTGAGGTTACCTCATTACACAAAAAAGTTCTTTTTATATCAAAAACTTTCAGGTTTCCGAACTCATATTAAAATTATGATAGAAAAAGAATTTAGAAATGAAGATCCGCCCGGTAAAATTATTGCTCTTGTATTGTCTACCGTTTCTCTCTTGGGCGGGAATTCGCTCGCTGTTAAGATCAGTTTGCAAGGCATTCCGCCGCTGAAAATGGCACTTCTTCGTTATATATTAGGGGTTCTTGCTGTTGGTGGTGTGGGCTTTTTCCAGGGAATGTCAATGCGGTTGCGTTTTGAGGAATTGCGCCGGTTGATCCTAATTGCGGTCTTGCATGCATTGCATACCGTTCTGCTGAACATCGGCACTGAGTTCACTATAGCTTCTCGCTCAACTATTTTCTTTACACTTTACCCAATTTTTACTGTCATATTCGGGCACTTTTGGCTTCCGGACGATCGGCTCTCCCTTAGGAAGATATTGGGGATTCTTTCTGCCTTTGGTGGTGTTGTTGCAGCCATCGCGCCGACCCTACGAGGCAGCGGCACTTTGGAATATCTCATGGGAGACCTGATTGTGACGCTGGCTGCCTGTTTCTTTGGACTCCGCATTACACTCACGAAGGTGTATGTTCAAGACATTTACCCGCATCGACTCCTCATTTGGTTGCTGAGTTTAAACATTCCATGTTTTCTGGCTTTGAGTTATTTCTTCGAGCGTGGGAAACCGATCGAATTGACATTGGCAAGCGGGGCAGGAATGCTTTATCAAGGCTGGATACTCACCGGTTTCTGTTTTCTGACGTTGACATGGGTGCTAAGAAAATACAAAGCGAGCAAATTGGTAGTTTTGTATTTCTTCATGCCTGTGTCGGGTGTATTGTTTAGCAACTTGTTTTTAGGGGATGAACTGTCGTTGAGTATATTAGCAGGAACTGTATTGATAGGCGTAGGAATTTATCTTGTAAATATGAGGGATTAAAGCAGGTCCCGACGTGTGGGAAAGGCACTGCATGGATTGAAGCACTTCCGAGAACAGGCTTGAATATCTTGTTGTACTGCCATCGGAAATTAGAGCCACTGTCTAAACCAAGATTGTGGTATTTGACGCATTTTAACACCTTCGCGCAGGACGTAGATCTCAGCGTTTTCACTCAATATGCAGATACTGGTTTTCTTTTACTAAAAACACAACTTGATTTGCAAAATCTTCACGCCCCATCAAGTCAGAAATTTTAACGGCTATTTGGTTAGCACGTCTTTCATGGTCAATACTGTTGACAAATTCCAAAATATCTTTACGAGCTTCTTCTGCTGCAATATCAAGTGCTTTGTCAGCACCAAACGCTTTTATCATTTCTAACAACTCTGAATCTGATTTGTCCACAAGTCCAGTATCATACTCATCCATAAAGCGCGCTGCTACGCGCCACGCAAGTGGTGACAAAGCTGTCTCTATTTTCTCCTTACGGATTCTTTCTTTTCTTTCTCGCCATGCCTGTTGACCTAACATAAATCCGTGCACTGTATAACCTCCTATTTCAATTAAAAGTGTGGCAAGTAATAAAAACAGTGGCAGTAAAGCACTCACGTTGGTCAAGGTAGATTGTAATGAGTTCTTTGGATCTACCCATAGCCAATATGGAACAACCATTAGTGCTACAATCCATATTGCAAATTGCATCCACTGGTTTATGATCGCTCGCACATTTGTGTTTTCTTCTTTACCCATTTGCTTAGGTGTTCACCTTTAACGGTTGCAACTCAGTGATGGATCTCCAAATTTCCACTCACGTATTACTATACCACAAAAAAGACTAAGACCTCAAGTCAAAATGCTCTCAAATGTTATTATGGAAAATCGCTTTTCCATAAAACTTCTCCACTTATTCTTGAGCATCTACATTGTTATTGACTTCCTGTCTGTAAGCGTCCAATTTGCGGTGTAGTGTTCGCACCCCGATGTCGAGAATTTTCGCTGCTTCCGTTTTATTGCCGCCCGCCTCGGCGAGGGTCTTTTGGATCGCTGCCCGCTCAATTTCTGCCATTGTCATACCGACCCTACCGATGACCTCTTCCGCATCAAGCACTGGTAGATATTCACCCTGTGAACCACCCTGCTGCCCCACCGGCGCAGCAATCGGGACTTTTGAAGATTGACTTCTTGCAAGTGTCGCCAAACTTGCCTCCTGTGCCCGATTCTCAAGCACCTTGGCTATCGTTGAAAGCACCTCCAACGCTTTTTTGAGGACACCCGCCGCATCATCCGTTTCACTAATTTGCATCCAACTGGTATCCTCATCTGGGATTAGAAACGGCATCTCCTCATTACTGGTGGCGGCAGCTGGTTCAAGCAGACGGATTGCAGAGAGGATAAGCCCCAGAATCGTTTTGTAAATGGCTATATTTTCTGTTGCGATTGCACTACTGGTCGTATCGACGACTTGTAAAGCTTCCCCGGTTACATCAAGAAGTTCGGTGTCATCGTCGGTTGTGTCAACGACCCGCGTAGGTGCGAGTTGTGTGCCAGGGGCTTCCACAGGGAGCAAGGAAACCTGTTCAGGTTCCGCATCCATCGGGAAATCTTTAAGCTGCAGCTCCTCGGTGGTGGTTAAAATAATAGCGGTTTCTATGGCGTTTTTAAGTTCGCGTACGTTGCCGTACCAAGTAGCATTCTGGAGATAATTGAGTGCTTCTGAGGTTATACCGGTAATGGGTTTACCATGTTCTGCGCTTAATTCAGAGATGAAGGCAGAAACAAAGAACGGAATATCCTCGCGACGATCGCGCAGCGGTGGAATCTGGATACGAAAGAGATTGAGGCGGTAATAGAGATCTTGTCTGAACTTTTTTTCCTTAACCGATGCCGCAAGATCAACATTTGTAGCGGCGATAATTCGGACATCAACCTTAATATTTCTTTCACCACCGAGCCGTGTGAATTCTTGTGTCTCAAGGACACGCAGAAACTTCACCTGGACTTCGGGTGACATTTCGGCGACTTCATCTAAAAAGAGCGTGCCACCATCTGCCTGTTCAAACACGCCACGCCGTTGGGTTGTCGCACCGGTAAAAGACCCTTTTTCATGCCCGAAGAGTTCACTCTGAAGGAGGTCCTTGTAGAACGCACCGCAGTTGACCGCTTTGAACGGTCTATCTTTACGTGGACTACTTTCGTGGATTGCTTGCGCGATGACATCTTTACCAACACCCGTTTCGCCTGTGATGAGGACAGTCGCTTTCGTAGGCGCGACCTGCGCGACTTGACGCAAAACGACCTGCATCGGTGCGGATTCACCGATAATGCGTCGTGAATTATTGCTGATAACGGGTTTTGGAAGATTCATCTTTTCTCATCCATTATCCTCACGGAACGAAGTTTCGACTATTGACCGTGGGCAATTTCAAGGAGTCGTTGGGGGTCTTTCTTGACTTGTTCAAACACGTGGAAGCCATCGCGACACGCAGCTTCACACAATCGTCTCAACACAACCCCTTTTAAAGCCCAATTTGTGGTGCGAAGGCTTTTTTGTAGAGCACTTCCAGTCTCAACAACGTGGAGGTTCGGTAAATCTTCATTAACGACATGCTTGTGACTTTTTGCAAGCAAGAAAATTAGCGTTGTCGCTCGCTCTACTTCAAAAACACGTTGCAGTGATAAAATGTCGTCCTGTCTCAACAACGAGAAAACGAGATCGTAACTTTCGATTAACGCAACCGTGCGTTCAGGGACACCACTCTCATCAAATTCTAAAACCTCCAGCTCGTGGAGTGGGGCAGTATCAAAGGGAACGATAATATCGCTCTCGCTAACAGGGTCGTCTTTTCCGTCAACACGACAAAAATACCACGGGAAATACAGATCAAGCGTTGTCTCACCGTATTGATCGTGTTCCCGAATTTGTTTTAAGCCTGCCCGCAATTGTGTATTCAAAGGTCCCGTAAACATTTCTCCGGCGGGTGCGGTGTAGTCCCTGCTTTCATGATACCAACCCTCAGTATTGTAACCACTCAATTCTTTTATGCGCGCCTCAAGGCGTTCAGGTGTACTGCAATCTTCACGTTGGAGCGGGTTATCAGGTTTCTGCTTTTGTCCGGTTGTGTAAGGACTCAAGACCAATATTTTCATACGTATTTACTTCACAGAGTTGGTTTGTTGGGTTTCGCTATATTCTATCGGCACAAACGTATCATTGAAAACCAGAAGGCTCTCTATAAACAAGAGCCTCCTCTACTTTTACCACTCAACCCAACCTACGTCTACACTGTTCACTGACAAAGATTAAGCTTCTTGCGGTGGTTGCCTTCGACTCCAGAGATACAGAATCGGACTCGCGATGAACACCGAAGAGTACGTGCCTACCATCACACCTACGATAAGTGCTAAAGCAAATGTGTTAATTTCTTCCCCCGCACCGGTGACGAGGAAAATAACCAGCACAACAAATAGCGTTGTTAAGGAGGTGATAACCGTCCGGCTGAGGGATTGATTGATGCTTCTGTTTAAAACCGTAACGTAGTCAGTCCCGCGTAAAGTTTGCGAGTTTTCCCGAATTCGGTCGAACACAACGATTGTGTCATTGAGCGAATATCCAATAATCGTGAGGAACGCTGCTACGGTAGGCAGGTTAATCTCCTTTGATAACACTGCAAAGAGACCTAAAGTGATAAGTACATCGTGAACGAGGGCAGCGATCGCACCGATGGCAAAACGGAATTCAAACCGCCAAGAGATATACAGCAATAAGATAGCGATTGCGCCAAGCACTGACCAAAGCGCTGCCCATTTGAGATCTTGTCCAACGCTCGGCCCGACTTCAGAGACATTGACCCCACCAGCGAGTGCTTGCCAGCCGTCTCCACCTTCAAGGAGGACATCTGTGAGAATTCTACCGACACTTGCTTGGACTTGGACAGTGGCGTTTCCGCTCAAGTCAATTCCGAAAGGTTTTGCGAACGTCAACTGAATCGTACCATCTTCGGCAGCATCATCACGTGCGACAATCTCGTTGCGTTGCTGCATACTACCATCAATGAGTTGAACGGTTTCACCGACCTCTAACAGGTGCGCTTTCTGGACAGTGCTGCTTACTTGAAGACTGGTAGCGGTTGCATCACCCGGATCCGCCATGATAGGCATATTAATCAACTGCTGCTGAAATTCAGGTTGATGCCCCATGGAAATGAACGCTTCGTTTTTGCTGGCATCTATTTGGATCTTGGTGCGTTCATAGCCGACTTCGGTGAGTTTAATTTGTAATTCGGCTTCAGTGACTGCTCTGTTGAACTTCGCTTGGATCTTAACACCACCACGGAAGTCGATCCCGAAATTCGGACCTTGATGAATTCCAAGGAAAACCAAACCGATAAGGATGATTATCGCTGAAATGACGAATCCGGTGCGATGTTTACTGATAAAATCAAAGTTTGTATTTTTAAGTAATTCCAAATTTTTTAATAGTTGTCAGAGTTACTGGAGGTCAGCCATCAGCCATCGGCTTTCAGCAAAGAGGTCCTTCGTTTAACCGAATCCACTCTACTGACTGCTGGTGGCTATTAAAACCTATTCATCCAACAACCATTCCTCCCTGTCAGAGTCATCAGTTATCAGTAGGCGTGTAGCAGTTGCAAACGTTTTGTTCGCCACAAGCGAGCGACTGACGACTGATAACTCTTAAATGCTAAGTTTTTGCACGTCCCTATTTCCGATTGTGAAGCCGTATATCTCGCGCGTGACGACAATCGCTGTGAACATACTCGCGAGGATACCAATACCCAGCGTTATTGCAAACCCTTTAATCGGACCTGTCCCGAAATGATAAAGGACAAGTGCCGTAAAGAATGTGGTAAGGTTGGCATCTAAAATCGTTATAAACGCCCGTTGATAGCCGTTCTCGATAGCCGACCAGACAGTTTTACCGGTTCGCAACTCCTCGCGAATACGCTCAAAAATTAGCACATTCGCGTCAACAGCCATGCCAATCGTCAGCACAAGCCCGGCGATACCCGGAAGCGTCAACGCTGCACCGAAACCCGCCAACGCACCGAGAATGATGAGCATATTAAAAACGAGCGCGATAATGGCAACTATTCCAGATAAACGGTAGTAAATCAACATGAAAACCAGAACGCCGCCCAAACCGATGAGCGCAGCGAGAATACCGTCTTCAATGGATTCTTGACCGAGGGTCGGACCGACAGTGCGCTCCTCAGCGATCTGGACCCCTACCGGAAAAGCACCGGCTTTCAGAATATTAGAAAGGTAACTCGCTTCCTCATACGTGAAGTTCCCCTGAATAATAGCGTTTCCGACAATTTGGTCCTGGATGACAGGAGCAGACTGGACTTTTTCATCAAGGAGAATCGCTAAGTGTTCACCGACATGATCCCCCGTAACTTGTGCAAACTTGCGTCTGCCAATGCTATCAAAGCTCATCGAAACGACGATATCAAAACTGGTTCTACCTGTAGAGGGCCCAGCATCGGTAATACGGTCACCGCTCAACAGAACAGGACTTTGTAACACATACCAGTTGCCGGTCTCATAGTGATAACGGATTTCAGTACCTTCAGGAATATTATCCGGTATAGGTGTATCGGAAGTCCCGCTCCAGAAATTTCCACCGGTAGGGGCCTTCTCAACAAGTTTAAACTCAAGCCTCCCCATCGTCTTAACGATTTGTAGCGGCTTTGAGGAATCCTTGGCACCGGGCAATTCAACAATAATTCTGGGACGATTTGCCTCTCGTCGGATAGAGGGTTCAGAAACGCCGAATGCGTCAACGCGGTTTCGCAAGACAATCAGCACCTGTTCAATCGCCTGCTCGCTATACCTCTGAATGCCGCGATCACTGAGTGTCAACTGGTATGTGGACTGCATCTCCGATTCGGCACTAACTTGGGCATCTTCAAAAAATTCGATCTCGTTGAGGAGACGTTGGGCTTTCTCCAGATACTCCGCCTTTTCACCCGAATCTGACCGGAGTCTCGAAGGGATGCCGACAAATACGTCCAACGCATCTTGCCCATCTATCTGTTTAACTTCTCGACACAAAACGTCCTCAGTGCGAAGCCGTTCGGGGATCGAGATGATATGTTCGCGGAGTAACTCTGTTTTGGATGTTTCTAAGTCTACCTCAAGAACGAGATGAACACCACCTTTGAGGTCCAACCCTAATTTCAATCGGTTATCGGGTATAAGCCGCCGGAGGACTGTGGGGAGGCTGCCATATAGGTTCAAATTGTCGAGTGTTGCGCGTGGGTTCTGACGCGCTTTCTCTGAGATCAGCCGGACATAAAATTCGCGTGCTTCAGTGGTATCAAATTCGTAATCAAGCGTCTCTTGAAGTTCAAGTTTCGTTAAATGGACTCGGAAGACATCTTGAAGTTCAAAGGTTGCATCCTGGAAGTTAACTCCTTCGGGGTATTCGACATCTGCAAGGTTCACCTTCAAAGCGTTGTCTTCGGTTACTTCAAAGAGTGGGAGTTTTTCCTGCATCCAAAGCGGTAGGTTTCCATACAATGGATTGTAAAAGCGATCCGGGGTTGGGATGAGGTATAGCACAGAAAACAGCAAAACCCCGACGATTAAAACAATTTTCCAGATACTAAATCTGTACATCAATCACTGTTCCTTTAAATCTACATATTTAGGGACAAATCTATAGACTTGAAATTCCTGTTTTATCTACCCTCGCCTCCAATTTGAGGTCTTACAGAGTATCTATCAGGCGTTTAAGTTCTCCGCCGAACCGACGGGGATGTCTGTTAATGTTTGTTAAATTGACAGCAGCATGACATCACGGTTTTCCACGAAACCACAACTTACACATAGTAACACTGCCTATCTATCAACGATAGTGTTCTTTTTTATGTCCATCGGATATTCGGACTGTAGTTCAGATGCTCAATATCTGCTTCACGTGTCCGAACCGAGGGTCAAAATTTCAAACGCGCCTGGGAGGAATCGAACCCCCGACACGAGGCTTAGGAAGCCCCTGCTCTATCCCCTGAGCTACAGGCGCAAGTGTTATAGTCTAATACTTAATGAGCGAAAAAATATTGTAGTCCGGAAGCTTCTCCCTCCCTTTGAGTTCCAGTAACTCAATTAAGACAGCAATACCAACGATGTGTCCTTCCAGTTTTTCAATGAGTTCAACTGATGCAGCAAGTGTCCCTCCAGTTGCTAAGAGATCATCACATAACAGAATCTTGCTGTGTTCCGGAAACGCGTCGCGATGAATTTCAAGCGTATCACTCCCGTACTCAAGACTATAAGTGGCTTCGTGCGTATCGTGAGGCAATTTGCCTTTCTTTCGGATAGGGACAAAACCGGCACCGAATCGATAGGCGAGTGCGGTACCGAAAATGAAACCACGCGCCTCAGTTCCAGCAACAACATCAATGGTCTCAGATTTATAACGGAGTGCGAACTCATCAAGCACCCTATGAAATGCATTTGCATTTCCTATAAGTGGGGTGATGTCTTTGAAGAGAATGTCCGGTTTCGGAAAATCGGGTACTTCTCGAATAAATCTCGAAAAATCGTGCATTACGTGCTTTTCTCCTCCTGATGTGGATGAATCATAATTTTCATCCCTTGTCGGGATTCCATTGCCTCAAACGCTTCGCCGATCTCAACAAGCGAAAAATGATGTGTAATAAGGGGTTTCACACGCACCAACCCCTTCTCAAGGAGCCGGACTGCCAATTCATGGTGTCGTGGCACACACCCGTGTGAACCTGTGACGAAACATTCTTTATAGTGGATAACATTGGAGAGAACACTCATAGGACGCATGGTCTTCGGTAATCCACCAAACAAGTTGACATACCCCCGATGTGCTACCATTTCAACGGCTTGCTCATGTGCTTCAACGGACGCACATGTGGTAACGACGATATCGGGTCCTTCGCCTCCGGTTTCTTCTTTGCACCTTTCAATCACGTCTTCCTCTTCGGAGGCGATGTAAGCATCCGCCTCATAGAACTTTGCGATCTCCATCCGGAGTTTGCTGCGTTGGACACCGATAACTTTCGTTGCCCCCATAATCCGTGCGAGGTCAATCATCATACATCCAATTGGTCCAAGCCCGATGATGACGACAGTTTTTCCGAGGGACATATTGACGAGTTCAAGACCATTGATAGCACAAGCGAGAGGCTCGGCGAGGGCAGCTTCATCAAAACTGAGTGTTGCATCAAATGGCGTAACCGGCCCCTCCTCCAAAACGAGGCGAGGCAGTTTCATATATTGCGCGAAAGCACCCGGAATTTGATAGCCGATGGCGTAATTGATGTCGCAGTTGTTTCCGAGTCCATCTCGACACCAATGACACTGCCCGCAAGGGACATCCGCACCGATCGACACTCGATCCCCCTCCTTGACGCGCGTTACATTTTTGCCTGTTTTAACGATGACACCGGAATTTTCATGCCCAATAATGGTGGGGGGTTTGACTCTTGGGTTACCGTGATGGAGAATACGGACATCAGAGCCACATATACTGACGGCTTCAATGCGCATTAAAGCGGCATCATCGTCAATTTCGGGTTCAGGTACTTCTTGCACGCTTAGATTGTCAAGACTTTCAAGTATAGCCGCTTTCATTTTTTTATAGTTATCAGTCGTCAATCCAGAGATGTTTGTGGCAGGAAAATAGAATGCAACCGCCGCAGAAGCTCACTGAAAACTGACTACCATTTCTCCGATGGATGAATTAAAACTTTTGCGTAAAATTCGGTTTTGTCTCGCATCTTATGTAACATGTCAGGACTATCTGCCAGTGGAACTTTATGCGTTATCAGCGGCATAAGTGTTAGTACACCCGCTGCCATCGCTTGAAGCACAGTCCGCCAATCATCGTCGTTGCCCGTTGCACTATAATCGGAATTCCACGTTCCGAAGATGGATACCTCCCGCCGCATTACTTGCGATATAAGCGCAGCGGGTAGCGTCACATCCGCAGCAGGATTGCCGAGCAAAACAACACTTCCGCCGCGTCCAACACTGCCGAGGGCATTGCGATAGGTAGCAGGCACCCCGGCCGCCTCAATACAGACATGCGCGCCTTTATCAGCAGTCTGCGCATTTATAACTTCAATCGGTTCCTCAGTCGCGCTATTAAAAAGGTTATCAAAGCCGAGGTGTCTCGCCAATTCCAATTTTTCTGCAACAATATCGAAGAGCAAAACCTCTGCCGCGCCCATTATTCTTGCCCACTGGGCTGCCATCAATCCGATCGGTCCGGCACCGAAGATAGCAACAGTCTTTCCAACAGGCGACGTTTGTGCTCGACGGAGCGCGTGCAGGGCGACCGCAGCAGGCTCAGTCATCGATGCCTCTTCCAGTGTCACGCCTTGCGGGACAGGTATCAAGTTTGCCGCCGGTGCGACGACATATTCCGCGAAGGCACCGTCGCTTCGCGAGCCGAGATAGTCATAATCGTGGCATTGAACATATTGTCCCTGTTCACACGCCGGACAGGTGCCACACCAGAGTAGCGGGAAAACAGCGACGGCATCACCCGGTGCAAAACCCTCAACGCCAGGACCGCACGCATCAACAATACCAGCAAATTCGTGCCCACAAACCGTTGGAAAACTATAAGTGCCGTTGACAAAAATCCTCGGAATATCAGAACCGCAGACACCACAGAACCCGATTCGGACGCGGACCTCTCCCTCAGAGAGATGCGGTACTGGAATCTGTTCCAATCGTAAATCTCCAACGCTATGAAGGACAAGTGCTTCCATTTTTTAGTAGTTTTAACCATCAACTCGCCTCCGTTATAAATGTTAAAGCACGAGTTGATGGTTAAAGTAATCAGTTGTCGGTTAAAGAGGGTTTTTGATGCGTCAGTGCCCTCTTTTAACTAATAACTATTGGTTTTTCTCTTTGCGAGTCCGAGTGTAATAGCCTGCTGCGTCCGTTGGACATTCTCAGCGCGTGAACCGGATTTTTGGAAAACGCTACTCGTGCCACCGACTAAAATATCCGCCCCAGCGGATACCATCTTCGGGATATTTTCAAAACTCACGTTACCATCAACTTCAATGGGTAGGCTAATACCGCGTTTGTCCAAAAAAGTACGACACTCCGCAATTTTCTGGAGGGTCGCTGGCACGACTTTCTGTCCTGCAAATCCGGGATTCACCGTCATAATGAGCACAAAATCAAGCCGCTCCAAGACATAATGTAACACAGAAAGAGGTGTTGCTGGATTGAGTGCCGCCCCTGCTTTAATGCCGTGTGCTTGAATAAGAGATAACGTTCTATCAAGATGTGTCGCCGATTCAACATGAACCGCCACCTGCTGAACCCCAACCTCTGCGACTGCGTCAACAAAGAAATCGTTATTTTCCACCATGAGGTGAATGTCAAAAGTGCAGTCCGTCTTTGAGCGCAATTGCTGGATAAGTGCAAGCCCAATCGGCATATTCGGAACGAAATGCGCGTCCATCAAATCAAAATGGAGCATATTAATGCCAGCGGCTTCTAATTCCCGAATATCGGTTTCTAAGTTGCATAAATCCGCGCACATCACCGATGGCGCGATATGGACGTACGGCTCTAAAGACACCGCATTTACAACAGACAAAATAACACTTCCCAGCGTCGAAATTTCTATATTTTTCCAAGACAGATTTACGTCATGAAACTCTTAATAGTATAGCATAAAACGAAGAATTTGTCAAATTTTTGGATGGTGTGCGCGGTTAGAACGCGACAAAACTTCGCGAAGTTGTGAATCAAGGTCTATGGGAGGATCAAAAGGGATATCAATC
This sequence comes from Candidatus Poribacteria bacterium, assembly GCA_026702755.1. Taxonomy (NCBI): domain Bacteria; phylum Candidatus Poribacteria; species Candidatus Poribacteria bacterium. The sequence goes on from JAPPBX010000124.1 coordinate 26,168, forward strand.
GGTTTGCAAGAGATCGTACTCGCATAGATACCCAAAATCGCGTTGAACTGATGCAACGCCAGTTTCAGATTTGTCCCAACTGGACGGTCATCGTCCTCAATCCAGTCGAACATGGCTTCTGTCAGACGCGCTTGCGCGAGGTCGTTGTTTTCACGCCATTCATCAGGAGTCGTTTGATGGTTTTCTATTTTTTGTTTGGAAAAGATTTCCCACCCACCGAATTCCTCAAAGAGAACATGACCATTTTCGCTGTATGCGGCAACACGACAGTGTTTGTAGATAGCTTCGTCGTCTATGATGCGAGGAGACGTAAAACCGGTGTTCCAGAACCCATAGACACCATTTTCAAACAGGACCTGGCACGAAGACGCATCCGGGGCTGGATAGGTACTGTCAAGCGACGCAACACCACTCACAGTTCCAAAGACTCTGACGATTGGCGAATCGTTATTCAGAGACATCGCCCAATCGATGATGTGCGTACCTTGGGCGGAGAGGTTCATCCCACACGAAAAATCTAAAAGGTGAATGTTTCCTAATTCACCACTCTGCACTATCTTTTGGCAACTGATAAGTCCGGGGTGCCAGCGGTATTGTTTTCCTACGCCAAATTTCGTAGTCGTTCGCTTTTCCAATTCGCACAACAAACGCCAATCTTCAACACCACAGGCGACCGGTTTTTCAACAATGCACGCCGGTACGCCAAGTTCCGATACCATCGGCATGAGTTCGCGCCACTGATCGGGCATCGTAACGAGATGAACCACATCAGGTTGCTCCGTGCGGAGCATCTGTTCGGCATCCGCATAGCCGGTGATACCGAAGGTCTCGGCGAATTTTTCGCGTCGGGCGACATCGGATCGGTTTGCGCACGCGACCAATTCACCTCGCGAAATCTGTTGATAGGCATTCGCGTGACCGTAGGCTCTACCGCCACAGCCAATGATCGCACTCCGATATTTCGACATTTTTCTAATTTTCCTTGCGGTCCGTTCAGGTGGGTTTGAGGTTATCGGTTGATATATTACGGAATTAAAATATACACCATCTTACCTTTAAGGTGCCGCAGATGTCAATACAAAAAATATGTGCAGCTTTGTACTAAATCTGATAAAATAACAATAACAAACAATTAAGGTAGGAGGTAAACGAAGATGAAAAGGCTAACTGTTTTGATGCTCCTCGTGAGCATTTTTTTCTGTTTTGGCGTTGCTGGCGAACTTCAAAACACAAATGCCGAAGCGATCGGCGTATGGCTCTTTGATAAAGGCAATGGCAACAAGGTTAAAGATGCGTCAGGTAATGGACACGACGGCGAAATTATCGGCGAAGTAGCATGGGTTGATGGAAAATTTGAGAAGGCACTCGAATTTGACGGTGGACATGTCCGTGTGCCACATGAAGATGTCATGAACCTCAGACAGTGGACGATGACGGCGTGGATAAAAGTGCCCAAGATTGTTGACCCATACCAAGTGATCGTCGGCAAAGAGACGTGGCCAAACCGAAATTATACGATGTGGATCCGTCCAGGTGTGATGACATTTGGATTCACACTCCCCGGCGGGGCACAAGATTTGCAAGTAGGTAGCAAAGAGGTAACGGACAATCAATGGCACTTTGTCGCAGGTGTATATGACGAGAAGAACCTCATCCCCTACGTCGATGGTGAACAATTCAATCCACGAGGTGCCGCTGGAAAGCCTGCAACGAGTGGCGCGCCTTTGATCATCGGCGCGCAAGGACCCAACGGAAGAAACGGCCCCTTGAAAGGTATCATTGATGAGGTCGCCGTTTATAACACGGCGTTAGATGAAGACGAAATCACCGAGGTAATGGAAGGACTCACAAAGCAATTTCAGGCAGTGGAAGCGGCAGGCAAATTAGCCATAACATGGGGATATATTAAAGAAAGTGGCGAATAGCCCCACGGTTGAAAAGCGCGCCACAATTTTATAAAAATTGTGGCGTTACAAAAATATATGTAAACACAAAGTCCTAATTTTTCGTTTTTACTCAAGATTGCGAATCATGCAATTTAGGCATCTATGAAAACGTCAAGATGGTATTGGGATCCACTTGTGCGCAATTCAACCCATAGGCATTGGAATTTGTAAAATATTCTTTTTATATCGAAATCATGTGGCAAAACTTATATTTACTTTAAAAATACTAAAAACAATCGAGAATACACGCTTTGAAAAACCCTTTGTCAAAATTTGCAGTTTGCCAAAACCTGCTTTTTAAAATTGGACTTATCCTCATCATTGTAATTTCTTTAACGTCTGACGTTGCCGTAAGTCGTATCGCTGAAGAAGAGACAGAAACCAAAGACGAAACGCAAAAAGACTCCACAACCTCTCCCCAACGCGCTATCGTGCCTCCCGATGAACTCGATACACCCTCGGAAAATCAGAACTCTACCGAGTTTGGATTGTTCAATCAAAATGTTTTCAACAGAGATAGCGAATCAAAGCATTTCATTTGGCAAGATGAACAGGAACAGAAGGAACAGGTCGAGGTCCCCGATGAGACCGAGACGGAAAAAAATCTCCTCATACAACCCTACTTAGATAGCCTGCGGAGATGGCGGAACCCTCCTGAATTAACCGACTTCAGTAAACTTTACAATTGGAAACCGAAGGCAAAACGCGATGAAAAAGGCATTGCCCTCCCGATGGATTCTAATCTTCGGATAACCGGCTTACAATCCGTAACGGTAGAGGCAAACAAAACACACTATTTTGGCGAAGGCGATCTGAATCGATACGGTGGGTATGGTTACGGCGGTGGTTACGGGGGCTATTCATCGGGACTTGATTTAGGGCTTACCTCATCTTACGGCTATGAGGATTTCGGTTATGGCGGCGGCTTCGGTGGCGGATACGGTTCGGGATACGGAAGCAGCTACGGTTCAAGCTACGGTTCGAGTTACGGTGGTTATAGCAGCTACGGCAGTGGTGGTGTCCCGCGCGCAACGGGTTTCAACCTACGCCAGATCCAGCAATTCGGTCTTCACGGACGTGTCGGACAACAGGTGCATATCGCAGTAGATTATAGTGCTGGTGGCAGTAGCTTCGGCAGCGGCGGATTTGGCGGTGGATACGGCGGCTACGGTGGTGGCTATGGCGGCGGCTATGGTCTCGGCGGTACGAAGGAACAGAAAATTAAAATCTGGTATGAAGGTAAACCGGGGCAAATCATAAAAACCCTCTCCTTCGGTGACATCACACTCAGCTTGCCGAACACCCGTTTTTTAAATATCAACCGAAATCTGTTCGGACTTGAAGGGGTCTTTGAATGGAAGAACGCGCGTTTTACTTCCTTCCTATCTCGAAGTAAGGGAATACGTGAGGTGCGCACCTTCCGCGGGCAGTCTCGGCGTGCTGGCGGCTACGGTTATGGACCGCGTGGGAATCAGATACCAGATGCCAACTACATCAAAAATCGGTACTACCTCATTCACAAAGGTGAAAATGGCTTACTACAGAAAGCATTACTCCCCATCAAACCGAGAAGTGAGCAAATCTACATTGACGATGGTGTCGTAGGAAACAACCAAGGGGGTCAACGAACGAGTCAAGGATATTTCAATCTGCAATTTGCTGGTCAGGACTACAATATCGACTACGAGACCGGTGAAATAGAATTCCTTTCCCCGATCTCCGCAAATTATACGATTGTCGTTGCGTATGAATATTTAGGGGGTGATGGTGGCACCGTCGGCAATCCGGAGGAAGTCTTCGTCGATGAAAACCAAGACGGAACAATTGACGAGGAAGGTGAGGAGATCGGCTACATCGTGCTAAAAGAGAAGGGGTTTCGTGGCACGGAGGCAACGCACGTCTACTTTCTCGGCAATCGCAATATCAACCCTCGCGATTTCCAACTCTCACTTCTTAGAGAAGGACAAAGCGAAACTTTCCAGACGAACACTGGTTCCGTCCCCTACATCGAAATCTTCGGTTTGGATCAAAACGGCGATGGCAACGTCGATGCACAGTTTATAGACTACGACAGAGGTTTACTCCGTTTCCCGACAACACACGGGAGACATCCATTTCAGATCACAGAGGAAAGCCATCCATATTACGCTTACCGTGACGCGATCAACAACAATGCTCTCTATCTTGAAGGCGGTACACGGACGGATGCCCAAATCTATACGATTATAGCCGACTACGCATATCAATCGGAGACGTACAATGTAGGTTTGTTTGTAATTCCAAACAGTGAAGAGGTCAGATTGAACGGTCAACTCCTGACGCGCGATACCGACTATATGATGCTTTATGAGGTCGGTACCATCCGCTTCTTCAGGCAACTTGACGAGTTTGATGAGATTGTCGTGGAATTTGAAAAGAGCCCTTTCGGCGGTTCATCGCAACAAGCGATCGCCGGGGTCTGGCTGGAATATACACATAAACCGAAACCTAAATCAGAGAGAGAACAGAGCCTTGAGGATAGATTCGATCGGCTCGGTGGCATCCAAGGGATGGAATCCGATCTGCTCGGTGAAGGGAGAGACGCTTTCGGCGGAGGACTGTCGGGTGGGCTGCAAGGAAGGAGAGGTGGTTTGGGGGGTTTCGGGAGAAGTTCTGGATTTGGCAGGGGTTCCAGCGGCGGATTTGGCGGTGGTGGGTTTGGCAGCAGCTACGGCGGTTATGGTAGTCTCGGTGGTAGATCACGGAGTTACTACGGCGGTTACGGGGGCGGGATGAACTATTTCAACCCGGTCTTTCAAAAGGGATTTATGATTTCAACGGGTTATATTTTGAATACTGGGCAGAAACCGGCAGAGATACCAGACGTAAACGGGGTTCCAAACCGTTTGCAAGCCGTCAATATGAACACGAGTTTTGGTAGGGAATTTAACGTTGCCGGCATCTTAAACCTGTTGCCCTTTGTTAACATGAGGAATCTTCCTCTCTCACTTGACTTCAGTGGAGAAGCAGCGTATTCACACAACAACCCAAATAGCATCGGCGTTGCCCTCATTGACAGCATGGAAGGAGCAAAGGAAGCAACGACGGTACCGACATTAAAATACAACTGGAAACCCAGCAGCGTGCCATATCTACAGGAAAATAGCAACGCAATCACCGAAGGGGACGCTTACCGTATTATACCGACCGACGAAAATAGAGCGATCTTTAAGGTTCTACTGAAAGATAAAGAGGAATCGGAAGCACGGGGAAATTACATGCGGAACCGAGATGTTCCTGCCTCGTCAATTCAACCGCTTTCCCTCTCAACTGAAGAACGCCTCATTATGGAACTCGGCTATAATTTCACAGATATCGTCGCAGAATGGGGTGGCTTTTCAAACGGCATATCAGCCTCTGGAGCAGACTATTCGGAACGCAGCTTCCTTGAAATCTGGATGCGTGTACAAGGTGACGATGATGTGACGTTACATCTGAATCTCGGTATCGTAAATGAAGACGTAGATAACGACCAGCGATTGGACAGCGAAGACCTCCCAAACACTTTAGTAGATACAAATGGCGACGGAAGCGTTGATGCCCTGGATTTGGACTTGGAGAACCTTTCAGACACCGATCGCTATCGTGGGAACGGTGCCCTTGATACAGGCGAGGACGTAGGATGGAGTTATGACGGTCCGCTTGAAAGAACACCTATCGGTACGAATAACCAGATTCTGGATAGCGAAGATCTCAACGGGGACGGTGTCCTTGACCGCATAGATGCATATTTTGAGGTTTCAATACCACTGAATGAAATTCCGAACGAATGGGTTAAAAGCAAAAACGCAAACGGTTGGATGTTTCTTAGTATTCCGCTCTCTAAACTTACACCAGCAGGTTCTCGCCCACCAAGTCTCGTTTTTGTACAACACTTCCGGTTTTGGCTAAGCAAAAACGCACCCGGTAACGTAGACGGTACGTTGCAGTGGGCATCCATTGAAATTGTTGGAAACAAATGGCAACAGGGGATTATAACTCGTACAGGTCCCGAATTAACGCCAGATATCGAGTCCATAATTAGCAACCCCGAATTCGCTGCGACTGGAGAAACCTTGTCAACAAGCACAATTGTGGAAGACACACTCGAAAGGTTCGTCGTCGGCACAAGGGACAACTTCAGTTATGACGCTTATCAAAGCGCGTATTTAGATATTGAAGATAATGAACTCTTCAAAAAATTACACCCATTCACAGCCACCTCACTGGGTTTTCAAACACAACAGCAACGCGAACAAACGCTTAGCCTCGAATACTACCTTTTTCCCGGTTCCTACGGTGTCACCTCTAAGCAGCTGAAAGGTTTAACACAAAGCGAAGGGCAGGACTTCAGCAAACACGACACCTTGCGATTCTGGCTTTACGGCGACAAAAGCGATACAACCTTCGTTTTACAACTCGCACCGACTGTCCGTACCGGCTATCGCAGTTCCTTTTACAGTTCAGATCCGTTCATCAATCAGACTGAGGAAGAAAAGGTCAATGTTTTCGAGAATCTAACGGATTACTATGAATATACGGTGCCGATCGATTTTGAGGGGTGGAAGTTGATTGAAATTGATTTACGTGACCAGCGTAGAAACGCGTATCCAGATGTAGATGCCAGCAATCAGCCTTCGGCAGTCAGTCAAGAGCAGTTTGTAGAAACCGAAAGTGATACGCAACCCGCGGACCCCGACAACCAACAACTGACAACTGACGACTCTAACGCTCCAGATGGACAACCCGACGGCTTCATAGTCAGAGGTAGAAATAGTACTCGACTCTCCATTAAAAACATCGGTGGCATCCTATTAGGTATCCGTAACGACACGGGACGCGAGATCAGTGGTGAGATATGGGTCAATGAGATCCATCTCGGTGATCCGCTCGTTCGCGCTGGCTGGGCACGCCGTGGAGATCTATCCCTGTCTCTTGGTCGTATCGCTAAATTACGCGGTGGTTACGCGAGTCAAGACAAAGACTTTGAAAGCGGTGCGGGCGAAGTCGGTAGGCAACGGCTCTCTTCACGGGGGTACAGCACCACAAACGATGACTTCAATATTGATGCAGACGTCACCTTGTTCCCGTGGCTGCCGATTCGATACGGCATTCGGCGGCAGAACACCGAAACCGAAAGTCAGCGCGGGAGTTACAGCAGTTTCCAGAGCGGGAAAAGTGAAATCCGCACCCGAGATTTCTCCGTCCAATTTAACCAAAACCCCTATCCCAACCTCGGCTTTGCGTACAACTACCAAGACTTTTGGAACGAACGGCAAGGGACACAAATTAGCCATCTCTATACCGGCAGCTTCCGATACGAACTCGGTTCAAAACTCGGTGTCAACGCTCAGTATCGGCACGAAGACTTGCTCGCAAAGCCCGAAACTGCAACAGATACATCTTCGACTTCGACCTCCTATTATGGTTACGGCTACGGCAGAAATCGGGACGAAAAAACGGATAGTGGCACAATAACATTCAATATCAACCCAACGAATATCTTCAGTCTGAGTCCGAGTTATGATATCCGTCGGACACTTGAAAGACGGGAAGAGCAAAATCAGCGCACAAGTTTTGTAAGCAACGTAGCGACAGAACCCGAAACTCCCGAAGAAGAATCTGCCGAAGAGATCAAATGGTCAATCGCCGAGCGAGAACACCGCCTGTCTCTGACACCACGCTTGAATCGGGACCTACTTGGTATGCGCCCTACTGTAACAAGCCGTATGAGTTTCCGTGAAAATTGGTTCAGGGAGCAAAAAAATGCCTATCTCAACGGAAACGTCAGTGTCGGTGTGAATCTCCGTATCCAAAAATGGTTCGAGTGGCTCTTTAAAAAAGAAACGCCGGAAACCGAAAGCCAATCAAACGGATCTCAAGATGGAACATCACCACCTCGTAGGGGCGAGGTAACCTCGCCCTCAGAACCCTTGGAAGATGACCCAGATACGGAAACAATTGAGCAATTGCGAGCGAACGGTATCGACGAGACACAAATCCAAGAATTAGAGGAAAACCGCGGTGATTGGATTGAACGCGATAAAATAGCAGTCAGCAGTCAGCAGTCAGCAGTCAGCAATCAGGAAAAAGAAGGTTATGATGAATCAAGAACCCCTTCCGTAATGGGTGATAGCGGAGAGCCGACGGTTTCCGACAGCCAATACAAGGAGGGGATTCTACATCGAATCGTGAAAAGCTTTACCGTTAGCACTAACGCAAATTTCACTGCTACTGAATCCTATCGCGATCTCGCATCTGGGCTGTCAGCGTTAGAAATTTGGTCGCTTGAACAAGACGCGCAGGAACGAACAAACTCCCGACGCAGCAATCGCTACACACTACGCAGTTCAGTAGATCCATGGAGTTGGGCATCTCTCGGTACGAATTTCAGTACTTCTGATAACTTTCGGAAAAGTTCAGGGACGACCTACACACAACACGCCGAATCGTATGAAACCGACCTAAAACTGAAAATTCAGGAAACCTCCAGTCTTCAACTCCGCTATAGTTTTACAAAGCGAGACAACACGACGTTGGATGCCACCCTCAGCGACAGTAAGGCACACATTCCGTCCCTGAGTTGGATACAGACATGGGGTAAAGAGACTCGGACAGCCTTGGGGATACGGACAACACTCCGAGATCAGCAGCGAAGCGGCATTCGGGCGAATGCGCTGATTATCACACCGAATCTGAGCATTGACTATCGCTACCGTACAGAGAACGGTATACGGGTGCCATTTTTCGGTAGAATCCCTCTGAAACACGATTTAGAACTGACAAATACCCTTTCCTGGGCCATCCGCAGAGAGCACTTTGGTGCAAACCGTGAGGAGCGTTCCGAGCGTTACGAGACGACTTTACGTGTCGGTTACAAAATCAGCACGCATATCACAGCAAATTTCCACCTCGGCCTGAGCTACAACCACGACAGGGTTGAAGAAGGCAGAGACTTCCTTTCCATCGCAAGCGCGCTGACCGTCCGCGGCGAGATTCAGTAACTCTTGACCCTTGCGCCATCTTCTGATATACTAACCTAAGTTGCCACCTATTTGTGCACATAGCACTCCGCTGGAGTGCAAGAAGTTGTAGACCGCATTTTCTATTCTCACTGCGAAGCAATATCACCCCGCTGGGGCGAGGAAAGTGCGTGAAAAATCTCCTTGAACCTTCAAAACCTGTTAGTAGCAACTTGGGTTATACTAAAGAAACGAACGCTTGAACAAGGAGGAGAAAACCATGAGAACTTTCGGAACACAAGGGCCTGTCAATCCTCACGATAACTACATCGTCACGCGTTCTACGGAAACCGCTGATTTCATCGCACGCGTCAAAAGTGGAAAATACATCGTCATCTTCGCGCCCCGACAGACCGGAAAAACGACATTTTTTCAACGCGCGTTGGATACCCTTACAACCCAAGAACAACACTATTTTCCTATTCAACTTAATTTTGAAGAGGCTGAAGACGATACTGCCATCGATTTTTACAGAGGTCTCTACGAAGATATCCTTGAACAGATAGAGAATGTTTTTGAGCAACGCTGCGAGGTGCCTTCTGTGCAATTAGCAGACTTTTTGGAGAATAACAACGGCATTACCGATCACCGTTCCATGCGCAGGTTCTTTCGACAGTTTGCAAAACTTCTGTCGCGCGATACACGGAACCCAACACAACCACCGTCCCTGACCCAGCGGGTAGTGCTTCTCATTGATGAATTTGATGGCATTCCGCGTAATGTGCTTAAAGGGTTTCTTCACTCGCTGCGCCACATTTACGTTGCCGGTAAGCCGCGCAGCCCTCACAGCGTCGGCATCGTCGGCGTTAAGAATATCAGGCAACTCAACTATGATACCTCCGTTTCTCCATTCAATATCCAAGACGAGTTCGTCGTGCCAAACTTTACTCTCGAACAGGTCAGTGAACTCCTTGCCCAATACACGGATGAAGTCGGACAACCCTTCGCTCCAGAGGTCATCCAGATGCTCCACAAAGAAACTGCTGGACAACCTTTCCTTGTCAACCGCGCAGCACAAATTCTTACTGAAGAGCTAGACATTCCAAAAACTGAGATTATCACGAGGCATCACTTCACAGTAGCACATAAGAGCCTTCTTCTCGAAAAGAACACCAACATTGAGCACCTAACGACCAATATCCGAAAAAGTCGGCAGTTTGAAAGGCTCCTGATGAGAATCATGACTTATGAAGAAGGCATTCGCTTCAATCCGCACGACGACATTATCAGTGAGCTGACAACTTATGGAGTCATACAGAATGGTGCTGATGGAAGGTGTCAGATTGTCAACCCTATCTATCTACATCACATTATGCAAGCATTCACCCCCACAGTGAATGGATTGGAGCGGGACTATTTTGCAGAGAACACAACCGGCGAATTTCAAAATTACCTCACGCCGAAAGGACATCTTGAGATAGCACGGCTCCTGGATAACTTCCGGGATTTCATTACACGTGTAGGTTTCAAGATTCTCCAGGTACCCGAAACGCCGCGAGAGTATGTCGGCAGGCATCTCCTTCTTACCTATCTGGACTCGTTTGTCAAAGCAGTAGGCGGAGTCATGTCCTTTGAAGTACCAACAGGAGCAGGCAAAATGGATCTGTGTATCACGCATAACCAGCGGAAATATATTGTTGAAACAAAGATTTGGCGCGGAGATGTCCGCTACCAGATAGGTAAGCAGCAACTTGCAGTATATCTTAAATCAGAAGGTGTGACAGAAGGATATTATGTCGTGTTCGATCACCGCCAAAAACCAGAACCTCGTGTAGAAACGGAAACCATGGCTGGCGTGAGCATTCGGAGTTATATCATTCCTGTCATACAAACAGCCCCTTCAAATGCCAATTGATGCCCCACAGCACATCAGCACGCATATCATAGCAAATTTCCACCTCGGCCTGAGCTACAACCACGACAGGGTTGAAGAAGGCAGAGACTTCCTTTCCATCGCAAGCGCGCTGACCGTCCGCGGCGAGATTCAATAATTTTCGACCATGCTTTGCTGTGGTGAAGATTCCATCGAAAACGGATGTCAACGGCGGCGCAACCTCCACTTTTCAGGATTTTTCAGGCGTGCGTCTCCGATAAGGATCGGGTGCCCCTCCGGGGTCTGCCATTCTGAAAAATGTGCAAAACTTGTTAGTAGCAACTTGGGTGAGGTATAGGTTTTTATTCAAGCGTGTCCAATGGAGTTCGACAGACTCCGATTAAGTCTAAACCTGTGTAGAGTTGTACCTCGGTGACCTGAAAATCGGCAGTAGTGATGCCGTGCGTCAAGTCGTCATACGTGGCACTTATGAACGATTTTAATAACGTCCCCCCGACATCAAAACTCAGTCGTAAGAGTGGCTTGGGGAGCCAGTGCCGCATTTTTAGGATATCATAGTTGAAAATCTTTTGGATGCGCTGTGCCCGGAGCTCTTGAAATTGCTGTACTTTTGAACTCCCTTGGAGTGTATAAAGCGTCACATCTTTAAAATGCATTGAAAGAAGATTTCGGAACTCGCTGGCGTTGTATTCGCATTCGTGATAGGGCGATTGGAGACTTGTAGACTCCCGAAGTGGAGAATATCGATTCGGTGTTGAAATGAGAAGCACTGCTGCGGGGTGGACCAAGCGTTTGGCGACTTCCTCCAAGAAATACTCGGGAGTTCTTAGGTATTCAATGAGATGAAAACAGCAGACGACATCAAACGTATAAGGAAAATATTTGTGAAGTTGTGAGACATCTTGGATGTAGAAATCGAGATTGGGGAGATCGTATTTTTGCTTTGCTTGTTGTATGGTCTTTTTGTCTTTGTCAACGGCGACGACCTCTTTTGCGTGTTGTGCCAATAGGTGGGCACCGTATCCCTCGCCGCATCCGAGGTCCAATACGCGCTGCCCCTGTGTGAATTGTGTTGCGTATTCATAGACGGCGCGATACTGACAGTAAAATGGATGATTCTCTTTTTGTGTTGGATCTGTTCTTTCTGCCATGAGAAAAGGTCTCCTGATGTGTAAAACCTACAATTCTGCATCGGGACAAGTAGTCGATTGACACAGTAGGGGTTGTATTCGAGGGTGGCAGATTTCGGGGGTCGGACGACAGGGGGACTGTGCCGCAGCGGCGATATACCGTGCGAAACTTATTGTCGCCACGAATAAGAAAAGCTCGATGGGGACCCACCGCAAGAGGCGTGTTTTCATGTTAGGCACTCCTTTTTTTGGGGGCTGGCCCCTATAAATAACACACAACGGAAACCCGTTATTTGCTATAATAGAAACCAGCGTTGCTATACTATGACTATGGCAGTGCTACGCGTGGCAGGTGTTATCACCACCTGCTGCGCACCCCGAAAACGGGGGAGCTGCCCCTGACGCGATCCAGGCGATGTTAGCAGATGTGCTTCAGCATGAAATCAGCGTCACATAAAGTTTACTATAAAATGCAAAAATTGTCAAATTTTTTAAATAGGACTTACTATAACCGTTACCGCGCGGCTGACGAAACACCTTCCAAATCCTGCCCAATTTTACCACTTTTTCAGGGGTCCCTAATGAAGTTTGCGAAAGCAAATCAGTCCTGCAGTGAACCCCAACGCTTTTCTGAGTGCTTTCTTGAGATGTAACAGATGACGTGGATTCATTGATAACCGATAACTAAAGGCGTGTACAAAGTTTATGGCTCAAACCCGGCGCAGTTGGAATGCAGGTCGCATTTGGGGTTTTTGCTGGGGTGTTTCTTCGCGTACGCCGCAAAACAGTGCTTACCGGATCTGGGGCTACAAGGGTTATTGATGAATTACGCCACTACAAACGCGTTTGCTGTTCAATCGGACTTGCAAGGTTTCCTTTCCACAAGGGGACTTCGCGACAATTGAATGGCTCTGGCAGACGGACAGAAAAAAATTGATAAGAAAAGAAATTTATGATATAGTAGTTTTCCGTTCGCCTGCTACGCAGGTTTACTGAAAACTATAAAAAAAAGGAAAAAAATGAGAGGGAACAATACAGACACACCGCGCCCAGAATATCCGCGCCCAGACTTCCAACGCGGGACATCAGAAGGCATCGACTGGCTCTGCCTCAACGGGACATGGGAATTCGCATTCGACCCCGACGATATTGGTGAACAGAACCAATGGTTCGCAACTGTACCGACTGCCGACTCTCCGTGGACATCGCAAATACAGGTGCCTTACCCTTGGGAAAGCCTCGCAGCATGGGGCGAAGAAGAACAAGCAAGCAATGAAAATTACTTGAGCAAAAATGCTTATCTCAACCCCGAAGAGGTTACCTGTGGCGGCTTGGACCGCGAAGGCAATTACCGAGACGAACCGAGGCATACAATCGGCTGGTATCGTAGAATAGTCTCTATCCCCGAAAATTGGGGAGACAGACGCGTTATCTTGAAGTTCGGTGCCGTTGACTGGGAAACGACAGTCTGGGTAAACGGAAACCAAATCGGCACATACGAAAATGGGTACTTACCCTTTGAATTTGACATCACAGACGCTCTCACGTCAGGAGAACCTACAACCATCGTTGTGCGTGCAGAGGACGCACAGGACCACAGCGAACAACTCGCTGGTAAACAGATAGGTTGGTATGTCCGCACCAGTGGTATCTGGCAAACTGTCTACCTTGAACCGAGAAGTGCGACACACATTGCGCAGTGTCACATCACACCTGACATCGATAACGCCTCTGCTACGTTCACTGTCAAAATAGATGGAGACATAGAAAATACAGGGTTAACCCTATGTTGGAATTGCGGTGAACTCAGTGGCTCCACTCAGGTGTCCAACAATGAAACACAATTCACAGTGAGTATCCCTCCTGAACAACTCCGTCTGTGGGATGTAGACACGCCAAATCTCTACGACGTTAAACTTGAATTGGTAGCAGAAGATAGCATTATTGACAGGATCTTTACCTACTTTGGAATGCGGAAGGTTTCTATCGAAAAAGCCCCCGGCGGAGACTATCAATATATCTACCTTAACAACCGACCGGTCTATCTGCTCGGTGCGCTTAATCAGTCATTTAACCCTGAAAGCGTGTATACGTTTTTGACAGACGAAGCCATCCGCAGGGATGTTGAACGCGCAAAGGAATTCGGCTTCAATTTCCTCCGCCTCCATATTAAAGTAGATGAACCTCGCCTTTACTACTGGGCTGACAAATTAGGGTTGCTCTTCATGTGCGACATCCCGAACTTCGGCAACTACACCGAAAAAGCGAAAGCCCGATTTGAGGAAACACTTCGCGGGAACATTGATCGTGATTATAACCATCCGTCTATCATCTCCTGGTGCAATTTCAACGAAACTTGGGGACTTGGTGGTAGGGAATACAGTGAGATGCAGGAACGGCAAGAATGGGTGCGCGAGATGTATCACCTCGCGAAATCTCTCGATACTACCCGTCTCATTGAGGATAACTCACCCTGTCTGTATGACCATGTGGAAACGGACATTAATTCGTGGCATTTCTATATCAATGATTACGAACACGCGAAAGAACATATCGCGAACGTCGTAGAAGAGACATACCCTGGCTCAGCATTCAATTATGTCGGTGGTAATGTGCAAACCGATGCTCCCCTAATTAATAGTGAATACGGTGGTATTTCGGCAGGGGCAGGGGATAAGGATGTCTCATGGTGTTTCAAATACCTGACGAATGAACTCCGTCTTCACCCGAAAATCTGCGGTTACATCTACACCGAGTTGCAGGACATTGAGTGGGAACACAACGGTTTCATGAACTACGACCGGTCAATAAAATCATTTGGATACGATTATCTCGACATTAATACGTTAGACTTTATCGCGATTGATTATCCACCCGGTACAACGGTCGCCCCTGGAGATCGGATACAAGCTGATATCTATGCGAGCCACTTCTCACACAAAACTATTACAGGCGCGACACTTCACTGGCAATTGGATACGATGTCAGCGACTGGCGACATCACACGTGGACAGGTCTCTGGAAGCGTTGATATTCCATTTCCACAGTATCAAGTACAAAAGGTTCATAAACTTGGACTTACCATGCCTGACGTTCACCCCGCTGTTGGCACACTCCACGTCTGGGTAACAGATCACACCGGTACCGTTGCTGCCCGTAACTTCATCAATTTCGAGCATTTCGTTAAGGCAATACCGGCAATTGAATCGGATGATTCAGGAACCGTTCGCCTCAACTATACACCCGGAAACACGTCCGAATCCTCTTGGGATGAACCCACAACCAGCGAGCAACTCTTCTCTGCAGTAGAAAGTGGCTATGTTGAATATGAGATTTCCTTACCAGAAGAGCTCGGTGGGGCAGATGTTGCAGAGATGGAACTTATTTTTGAAGCATCCAGTTTTTATGGTGGGGCACGTCAAACGGAGCCGGAGAAATATCCATCCGATGTGACGATTTCAGTTAACGGCACTGAAATTGAAACGGTTCGCATTCCAGATTGTCCGGCGGATGCGCGCGGTGTGCTCTCTTATATCCATGAGCAACCCGGCATCTACGGCTATTTGTACAACGTGAAAGTTGATCCATCACTCGTTCTGAATGGCAAGGCAGATACATTAACAGTGCGGTATGAAGTGAAAGCGGATGCCGAAGCAAAAGGCGGTTTCGCACTTTATGGAGCACGCATGGGCAGATATCCGACTGGACCATATCTGCTTATTCATCGGAAATAGTTATCGGTTATCGGTTTTCAGTTTTCGGTTAAAAAGGAAAATTAAAAAAATGGCAAGTCCTGAATTTGTATTTACACGTCATCCTAACTTGGAAGTTTCTTGGCCCTTCGTACACGAACAGATGGTGAGTCGGTTAGAGGAACTCGGCGTAACGCTCGTTCTCAATACCAGCAGCCGAGATCCGATTCATGAACAGGTTGACTTAAGCGAAACCATCGGCATATCCCACTTCGGTGGAAATCTGACTGAAGCATGCATTGACAACGCCCCGAAACTTAAAGTGTTCGGAGCAATGACAGATAATTCTGGCCACGGTATCCCATACCAAGCCCTTCAGGCACGTGGTATCCCGGTCATTGAATCGACACGGGCATGGTCGCAATCTGTGGCTGAGTGTGCCTTCGGTCTTGCTTTGTCTTCGCTGCGTCGGACAGCACAGTGGCACCTGAGAATGGCAAACCGTGAAAAACTATGGGATTGGGAGAACCCAATATGGGGTGATAAACTCCCCGTTGCGCACCAATTCTGTGACGATCCAGACTTCGTCAACGGTGACCTTGGCACCAAACAAATAGGTGTTATCGGTCTCGGTCAGATTGGAGGGAAAATTGCAAAATGGTGCCGAGTTTTCGGGGCAACAGTGATGGGATTTGATCCTTACGTCCCAGACGAACTCCTTCAAGAATGGGACGTGCAACGTGCTGATATGGATACGCTCGCCGATAGTTCTGATATTGTCTTTGTAGCAGTTCCACCAACTCCTTCAGCGCGGCATCTGTTGAATAGAGAGCGTATCTACCACTTGCGGAAGGGCAGTTTGGTTGTCGTGATTACGCGCGCCCATGCGGTTGATATGGAAGCATTGCGCGAACGGATTGTCAAAGACGAACTCGCAGGCGCATTTGATGTTTACGATCACGAACCAGTACCCATCGACGATGAACTGCGGAATCGAGATAACGTTGTTCATACCCCACATATCGCGGGCAGAACGGAAGATTCCAACTTACGCGTGGCAGATATGACCGTGGATGATTTCGTGCGGGTGCTGAAGGGTGAAGCACCAATAGGTGCTTTAACACCAAAGGCAGTTGAAGTGAGAACTTCACCGAACCCAAGCCAACAATAGTAAATAGTCGTCAGTTAAGAGGGGACCCTACAACAATTGCCTCTCCTGGCGTACTTTAGAAAACGGTTGATTGTTATAGGAAAACCTCTTCACTGATAACTGATGACTGATGACTAAAAACTATAAAAACCTCATCCGTTCAGACATCGCAGACATGGCACCCTATACTCCCATCGTGCCGTTTGATGTGCTTAGCCAACGCCTCGGCATCCCAGTTGAGGACATCATTAAACTTGATGCGAATGAGAACCCCTACGGTCCCTCGCCTCGCATATACAGCGCGTTAGCGGATGAAACCTATTATCATATATATCCGGATCCAGACAGTACAGCACTTCGTGAGGCGTTGAGCCAGTACATAGGCATCGATTCAACGCATATAGTCGCTGGACAGGGCGCAGACGAACTGATCGATCTTGTAATTCGACTGTTCGTCACCCCCGGAGATGCTGTCATCAACTGCCCTCCAACATTCGGCATGTACCGTTTCGACACAGAACTTAATGGCGGAAAGATAATTGATGTCGAACGGAAAGCGGATTTTTCGTTAGACACTGAAGAAGCTACTAAAAGCATTACCAACAACGAAAACACAAAAATCCTCTTTATTACAAGTCCAAACAATCCTGACGGGAGTATCCTTAGCGATGCATGTCTTCGGCAATTGCTTCAATTGCCGCTAATTGTTGTATTAGATGAAGCATATATCGAATTTGCTGGGAATAGCCGCGTAGACTGGGTTTTAGAACACGAAAATTTAATCGTGCTTCGGACATTCAGCAAGTGGGCAGGACTCGCAGGATTGCGAGTAGGCTACGGAGTCTTCCCCCACTGGATAATCTCGCATCTGTTGAAGATTAAACAACCGTACAATGTAAACGTTGCAGGGGGGGTTGCTGCGTTGGCTTCGTTATCGGATGTAGGTCAACTGCGGGAAAACGTACGGAAAATTGTGGCAGAACGTGAAAGACTCTACTCCGCCCTGCGAGATTTCGATTTTTTGGAGCCTTATCCGAGTGAGGCGAATTTCATTCTGTCAAGGGTTGTTGGAAGGGACGCGGCGGGGCTGAAAACTGCGTTGTCTGAGCGGGGCATTTTTATCCGATACTTTAATACATCACGCTTACGAGATCACGTCCGGATTAGTGTCGGTAAACCGGCGCATACATCGGCTCTCCTAAATGCCCTTGCAACGCTGGAATAGTTCTTGGAAGGATATCGCTGTTTTTGGGTTGTCAGCGAGCAGACCGTTGCTAACTAACAACTAAGGGGTGAGAATTAGGTGTTGTAGGGTTCCAAGACTTCTTCTATAGAGCGGGTATTTGGAAACCATCCGACGATTTTTTGCAATACCTCGTCAAGCAACACATCGGGGCAAGAAGCACCGGCAGTCAGCACGATGTCGGTGGGGATATTTCGCGCCGAACCAGTTTCCTCAAAAAGCCAATTCTCCGTAGTCTTCACCTGTTTTGTCTCCAATTCGAGATGGCGAATCCGTTTAGCACTGAGCAGCTCGTCTGCATCTCGAATAAAATAGGTAGGAAGATGTTGCTGACAGAGTTCCACAAGATGGCTGGTATTGGATGAATTATAACCACCGACGACGACTGCGACATCGCCACCGTCGGCAATGAGCGCAAGAGTTGCATCTTGATTTTCCTTGGTGGCATAACAGAGGGTATCTTTTGTATCGGCGAAATGTGTTGACATCTCAGTCTCTCCGTAAGCGTTCCTGATTGCCTCTCGCAGTAAATCAGCGATCGCCTCCGTTTCAGTAGCAAGCATCGTTGTTTGGTTGACAACACCGATGCGTCTGAGATGAATAGTAGGATCAAAGCCGTGAGAGAAACGGTCGGCAAACCTTTCAAAGAAGAACGTGGCATCCTCCACCCCAGATATCACCTTTGCTAGATCCTGTGCTTCTTTGAGGTCGCGAACAACTACAACAGGTGCACCCGCTTGTGCATGGGAAAAAGTTGCCCGCGTTTCTTCATGGTAACGTTTTCCGTGGATAACGACGGTGTAATCCTGTCTACCAATTTCCTCACTTCGCCGCCAAACTTTCTCAACGAAGGGGCATGTTGTGTTATAAGCAGTGAGCGTAACACCGCGCGCCTTAAGTGCTTGTTCCACTTCAAGTGTAGTACCGAAGGCAGGAACAATGACGACATCCTCAGGCATTAAAATATCAAAAGGGAGGAGTTGTGTGCCAGCGGTATCCATTAGGAATTGGACACCGCGCTGTCTTAAGTTTTCGTTGACACGTGGATTGTGAATAATTTCAGATAACAGGAAGATACGTTTATCCGGGTTTTCTGCCAATGCTTGATAGGCGATTTCAATGGCGTTTTCAACACCATAGCAGAAACCGAAATGGCGGGCGATTTTAAATCGAACGGGACCGAAGTTTAACAGTGTAGGCGAAAGATCTCGCTTTCGCGCATCAGTTTCTCGACGCGCGTGTTTAACTACAGAAATCACCGGACTATGGTAGAAGTGAGGTAGTTTAAAAGTTCGGGGCATTCGCGTTTTGCGTCCTTGGATAAGGTAAGGGAATGAACTTTTCCTCGTTGTAAATTAGGTTCCTTCCAGAGATTAAAATCTGTAGATTGGCGTTTAACAAGGCTCTTTAGGCACTCAGAACTTTTCGTCCTTTCGCACGGCGGCGGGCAATAGTTTGTCTTCCATGCCGCGTAGACATCCGTTTACGGAAGCCTAACTTATTTTTTCTTTTCCGACGATGTGGTTGATATGTGCGCTTCATTAACATCACCTCTTTTCTGTCTCGGCTCTGTTTTAATACCTAAAATTGAATTTGCATTCCGCATTGGCGGTTGTATTTTTCGCTTTAAAATAATACGCTATTTTTGGACGTTTGTCAAATTTTTCGCTACTTTTCCCTTGATCAAATCTCAATTTTAGTCCAAAATTTTGTCTATGGAACTTAAGATATGAATTCGGAAATTTAAAATTTTTTACAAAAAATGTTGACATCCCTGCAATAAAATGATATGATATTTTTACGTAAGTTCGATTTAAGAGTTGGTTGGGTTAGACAGAAAAAAATTATAATATTGAATTTATACATTATAGACAGATCACTATTTTTTACTCATATTATTACTACTATATTTCGGACAATTTTTCATAGGTTTTCGTATGATAGATTTCTATACAGATACCACCCCTACGGGGCTGCAGCTCTTGGAAACCGATGAGATGCTTTTTTACGAGTGATACTCGCGTGAAAACTCATAGAAAAATATCAAAAGGTTTGAACATTACGCGTCAAACAAACTTACGGTAAAGTTCACACTTATTTGGCGATTACAGGAAGGCGAGGATATTAGAAACAACACCCCAGCAAAACTTCCTCGCCAGCGGTCATAAGCGTTGCTTTCCTGAAAACCTGTCTACATGTTTCGATCCTTACTATAAATTGTCCAAACTTTAGTATTATTATTAAACGCGAAATTTAGGAATATGCTCATGCGGCACACCCCCAACGAAGTCTGGCTGGAAATATTAGAGAGGCTCAGTGACACAGCACAACAGGATGTTTACCTTCACCAAGCCGTCCCCCTTTCAATTACAGCGGAGGCATTGAACATAGCCGTCCCTTCTGCTTACACGCGTGCGCGAATTGAAGAACGATTTCGTACCGATATCCAACGGGTGTTAGCGACACTTATCGGTGCACAGTGTGCCCTAATTCTCACTGTAGATGAATCCACGTCCGAGGACAGCACCGATCTTGAAGAAACTCAGCCCGAGGGAAGTTTTAACCAATTACACGATTCAGAAAAGACTTCAGATAGAGGTGAACCCGCGTCATTGACACAAAGTGAGACGGGGTTGAATCCTAACTATCGATTTGATAGATTTATTGTCGGTTCAAGCAATATGATTTGTCACGCCACAGCCTTGGCGGTTTCTGAAAATCCTGGACGCGACTACAATCCGCTCTTTATCTATGGTGGTGTTGGATTGGGAAAAACCCATCTGTTACATGCAATTGGCAATCGGCTTTTAGCGAACCAACCTGATAAGAAGGTCCTCTACGTCACATCAGAAACCTTCATGAATGAATATGTTGAGTCCATTGTCAATCGAGGATCGGCGCAAGGATTCCGGACAAAATACCGAACAGCAGATATGCTCTTGATTGATGACATACAGTTCTTACAACGTAAGGAGGGAACACAAGAGGAATTCTTCAATACATTTAATGCCCTCCACATGAACTCAAATCAAATAGTCATGAGCAGTGACCGGACACCAGATAACCTCGAAAATCTCGAAGAACGCCTCCAATCCCGGTTCCAGTCAGGTATGGTAGCCGAAATTAACATGCCGCAATACGAAATACGGATCGCTATCCTGCGCCAAAAATGCCGAGATCAAGGATGGGGGAGTGTCCCCGATGAAGTACTCAGTTACATCGCTGAGGTTGTCACAACCAACATCCGAGAATTAGAAGGTACTCTTTTGCGCCTAATCGCTCAAGCTACGATACTCAAAGAAGATTTGACCTTAGAATTCGCACGGCAAGTACTGAACGATGTCGGTACCCCTTCACCGATTCGACTCCGAAAAACTGCTACATCCAAAGGAATACAGACAGCAGTCGCCGATCACTTTGGAATTGAAATAGAGGACCTCGTGTCTCAGAAACGGACAAGGGAATTGGCGAGAGCGCGTCAGATCGCTATGTACATGTGTAGAGAACTCACACAGATGTCATATTCAAATATTGCCCAAGCTTTTAATAGGGAAGATCATACCACTATCCTCTATGCCTGCAGACAAATAGAAAAAATGATTGCGGAAAATGACGAAGAGCAAGAAATGATTACTCTATTACTCAATCAATTCCGCTAACGAAATCCGCTGGTGTTGGCATCCGAAGTTGCCACTTTTCAGTTTTACGGTGCTTTTTAAACCTGTGGATAACCTGTGGATAACCTGTGGATAACTTTGTAATTCTTTGTGGATAGATTGTGGATAACTTGTGGATAGATTACAGGGTTTCTGCGTTTGTGGATAACCTGTGGATAAGTCAAAAAGTTATCCACAGGTTATCCACAGGGTACTTGTCAATGGTGACAAGGGTTTAAGCGAGTTATCCACTTATCCACAGCCCCTACTACTACTACTAAATTTAATACTATAATATATATATAGAAATTAGTACAAATATTAGGGGTGTGGACAAGTATCAAAAATCATCGAAAAATTATCAAATAGTACACAATGGCGAAGGAAAATTTTTACGTTTACAAACAGATGTTATTAAGCCATATCGTTCTACGCAATTTCCGTAACTATATTGATTGCGAAGTTAACTTTCCTAAGCCTGTCAATTTAATTATTGGTGGGAACGCGCAGGGCAAAACAAGTTTGCTTGAAGCAATCTATTTCCTTTGTACCGCTGAATCACATCGTGCGACTCGCGATGGTGAACTGATTCGGCATAATGAAACGGGATTCTATTTGAAGGGAACGTTAGAAAATAGTAGTGACGATGTGATGTCTCTTGAAGCAACAAAGCGCGCACGAGGTGAGTTTAAATTGAAAAAGAACGGTGTGCTTCAAACAAAGCGTTCCGAATGGATCGGTCAGTTTAATGCTGTACTCTTCTCGCCGGAATCGCTCATATTGGTGAAAGGGGGACCGTCAGAACGGCGAAGGTTTTTAGATCTGCTTATCTCACAGATTGACAACAACTACCTAAAAAACTTACAGCAGTACAGACTTGTTCTCAAGCAGCGAAATGAACTATTGAAGCAAATTCGCATGGCGTTAGCGAATACAGTTCAATTAGATGTTTGGGACAAACTTTTAATTGCACACGGTACCGCAATTATTGTAAAGAGATCAGAAATTTTTCACCAATTGAAAGCCTACGCCACGCGAAATCACCAGAGACTCACAGGAGATCAAGAAAACCTCTTATTGACGTATCGTTCTGCACTGGTGCGGAACGATACGTCAGTAAGAGATGTAGAGGATGAGACTACGGAAAATTTGATAAACGAAGCGGAGGATGAATTAGAGGTCGGCTCCGTTGAGTCCGAGAGCGAAATCAAGGTAGCAAAGCACTTCGGTGAGGCACTGAGTGCCTCGCGGCGTGCAGATTTACAGAGAGGAACGACTCTTGTCGGACCGCACCGCGACGATTTTTTAATCGAATTGGAGAATACATTTGCAACGCACGACCTCAATTCTCAAGGCGAGAATTCTGCTAAGGTTTTAGAACTTCCAGAGATTGAGACAGAAGACCAAAAAGACACAGCGTCTGAGCCACCCCTTCCTACGCTACCAGAAGCAGCGACACTCCAAACAAGTGAAATATTCCGGGAGGGAGCACGGGCTTATGGGTCACAGGGTCAACAGCGGACGATTGCATTAGCACTTAAATTAGCAGAGTTAGAGTTAATACGCGCTATAACAGGTCGGGATCCAATAGTACTTCTGGATGATGTCACTTCAGAACTGGATTATAAACGGACCGGGTACCTGTTAAAGGTCCTACAGAATCTGAGCGCGCAAACTTTCATCACCGCGACACATACCGAGCCTCTCGTCCACCACCTCAATCAACCGAACGTCCTAACAGTAGAGAATGCCCAGATAAGCTGCATCTCCGAAACCAGTGAGAAATCCTAAGCGTAACAGTTCTACTCAAGAATCCTTAAAGAAATTAAAAAATGTCCAAAACCCAAGACTTACAGCAAATCCTTAAGGAACTCAATCAAAGGCTTCAGCTTGAGCCTAAGATGCTTGAACAAAAAGTGTTTACTCTCTGGCGAGAGTATCTTGGGACACCACTCGGTACAAAAACAGTCCCAGTATCGTTGTCAGACGGGACATTGAAGATTTACACAGAATATCCTCCATATAGAACAGAACTCCTATTTTACAAACAGAAGATTTTGGACGACCTGAACGCGGAATTAGGACAATTGATCATCACAGAACTTCGAATAGAACTACATCAAGTCCACGCCGCTCACGAGGAAAAAAGTGTCCCTTCAAGGAAAAAAAAGTCAAAGGCAAACTCAAGGAATTCCAAGACCATAAACCATCAGGTAAAATCCGAAAAGCTAGAGAGAATAGAGCAATCACTCGCCACTTTAACAGACACAGAAGTAAAAAAATCTTTGCGACGCCTGTTCACCACACAAAGCGAGGATGAGCCTTGACAAAATAGTTGAAACATGTTATCCTATTTAAGACGTTAAGGTACGTATAGCGAAACGATACGCGTCCTATTCCATTCATTGAAAACCACTCACCTATCTAAAGGAGGCACATAAGGAATCGCCTGACAATCCAGCGCGTAATTCGTCATTATAGCAAGAACAAATCATATTGGTTAGTGGCGGCACCAACTCGGTAAAAAATAATCGCTCCCGCTGGAACGATTATTGTAAAGCACACAGCCAAAAAACAAGGCGAGGGATTACAATCAAAAATGTCAAAAGAAATCCAAACATATACAGCAAGTGATATACAAATCCTTGAAGGGCTTGAGGCTGTTAGAAAACGTCCAAGCATGTACATCGGTAGCACAGGTCCTGCTGGATTACACCACCTCGTTACAGAATTAGTGGACAACTGCATAGATGAAATCGGTGCGGGTTACGGTACACAAGTTGAAGTTAAGCTTCATCGCGATGGCAGTGTGACCGTTAGCGACGACGGGCGTGGTATTCCTGTTGACACACACGCAACGGGGGTTTCCGCCCTTGAGGTCGTTATGACCACATTACACGCTGGCGGCAAATTCGATGGTCGCGAGCAAGTCGGTTACCAAACTGCCGGTGGGTTACACGGTGTCGGTGCTTCCTGCGTCAACGCTCTTTCCGAATGGTTGCATGTCCAAGTCAAGCAAAACGGCTCGATTTACGAACAACGCTACGAGCGCGGCATTCCACAAACATCTGTAGAGAAAATTGGAACCAGCAAAAAAACCGGTACTCAGACTACATTCATGCCGGATTCCGAAATATTTGACACCCTCGACTTCTCACACGATACGCTCCGCGACCGGCTCAGAGAACTCGCCTTCCTGAACAAAGGTGTCCTTATCAAATTTCAGGATGAACGCGATGAGGAAAATTCGGAACCAATTAGTTTTCAATATGATGGCGGTCTTGCTTCCTTTGTTACTTATTATAACGAAAATAAAGAGGTACTCCATCCGCAACCTATCTACATAGAAGGTGTTCATTCAGAAGTTTCGATAGAGATCGCATTTCAGTTCAACACCACTTACACCGAAAACATTAGTTCCTATGCTAACAATATCCGTACGGCTGAAGGCGGCTTCCACGAAAGCGGTTTTAAGAGTGCTCTCACGAGAGCCTTCAAAACCTACGCTACTGCCAACGATCTCTTGCGGAGTGCAAAAATAGACCTTACTGGCGAAGATATCCGTGAAGGAATGACTGCAGTCATCAGCGTCAAAGTTCCGGATCCACAATTTGAGGGACAAACGAAGTCCAAACTTGGGAACACGGAGGTTGAGGGTATCGTCCAGAGTTTCGTCGGTGCCCAACTTAAAACGCTTCTGGAAGAAAATCCTTCTGTCTCCAAACGCATTATTCAAAAATCGATTGATGCTGCGCGAGCACGTGAGGCCGCCCGCAGTGCCCGAGAAGTGGTTCGCCGCAAAGGTGTCCTTGACTCCGCTTCAATGCCAGGAAAACTCGCCGACTGCTCTGAACGCGACTCATCCCGAACAGAGCTTTTTCTTGTGGAAGGAGATTCCGCCGGTGGTACCGCCAAACAGGGACGGGATCGGCAGAATCAAGCTGTCCTTCCTCTTAAAGGTAAAGGCATTAACGTAGATAAAGCGAGGCTTGACAAAATACTCAAAAACGCTCAAGTCATTGACATCATCACGGCATTGGGAACAGGCATTGGTGCCGAGGAATTCAACCTCGAAAAACTCCGCTACGCGAAAATTATCATCATGGCAGATGCAGATGTTGATGGTGCACACATCCGAACGCTTCTTCTAACTTTCTTCTTTCGTCAGATGCCTGACCTCATTGCCGGTGGACATCTTTATATTGCCCAACCGCCGCTCTATCAAGTCAAAAAGGGGAGAAATTCACAATATCTACAAGACGATGAGGAAATGGAGGACTACCTCCTTACCTTAGCACTTGATACCGTCCAGATAACAAATGCTCGAAGGGATACCCCGTATACAGTTTCAGAGTATCGGACGATCGCCAGTTCTGTTCGCAAAATTCGCAACCTCCTCGACCAAATCAATCGAAGTGGCATACCACTCTCAAACTTGGCGGGCGAGACCACAAACTCAACAGACGCGTCCGATAAGGTAGATAAATTGCTTGCTACGCTTGAGATGCCTTCTCAGGAGATTGTCCCCTTAACTACAACATCCGAGGAGACATCTGAGGAATCAACGTCCACTACCAGCATGCAACCTACACTTTTCGGTGATGCTGGACGCAGTGCAGTCGACGAAAGGACCGGTAGACAGAATATTGGGGACTCTACTCCACGGACACGGACCTGGCATCACGAATTACGTCGGGAACTTGAGAAACTTGCTGAGTTCGACATTCAAGACACAGACTTCCTATCGCCGGAAGATGCGGATGCCTCAGATACATTGAAAAGTGAAAAATTGTTTAGCGTTCAGTCCGAAAGCGGAGAGATGTATCATGCGGAAGACATCTCTTCACTCGTGAAATACCTTTTTGAAATTGAACACCGAGGTCTTACTATTACCCGATACAAAGGCTTAGCTGAAATGAACGCCGAACAATTACGCGACACCACTATGCGTCCAGATGAACGCATCCTCCTTAGAGTGACGCTTGAAGACGCTGTCGAAGCCGACCGCATCTTTACACTTCTCATGGGAGATACCGTCGAGCCCCGACGCGAATTCATAGAGCGTTACGGGACTCAGGTAAATCTCGACTTGTACGGTGCTTAGTTTTTTATTCTTGTCCCGGCAGCCACCCATTTTAGGGATCGACAAACTATCTATACTTTTAAGTATCCCGATCAGAAGGTTGTTCTTACAGTTGTTTGAACAACGGCTTCTGTAGATTATCCATATAGAAAGGAATAATTAAATGAGGGTGTTTCATAAATAATAGTTGCCAAAAGTCAGGATACTGGGTATCCTTCA
>JAPPBX010000125.1 GCA_026702755.1 Candidatus Poribacteria bacterium
CCTGTGTGTTGACGCTGCCTGGCACCTTCAATTCCCGCAAACCGTCAGTAAATGTACCAAGATAAGTGCGTGTGACATCACCGAACACTTTACCTCGGGCGATCCTTACTAGTGCATCGTTAACACCATGTACATAAAAGAATTCAAGATTTTCTGCATTTGTGAGCTCGAAAGCTACATACCTGCCATCCGAGGAATATGCGTATTCTTGAAATAGCCCGTTAGCATCTATGTAGCTGGCGAACAAATTACCGTCCGAGTTGACAAAATCGGCGAATGTTGCTGTTGCCCCGGGGAACTCAAGGCTTGTGTCTCCTGTAAATCCACGCTGAACACCATCAGCATCTATCCAATTACCCGTTAATACTCCCGTTGCGTCAGAAATACCGTATATCTCTGTTTGCACAGCGTCGGGGAAATTGTATTGCCGCAACTCCCCATTCTCCAAGATAACACCGTGGTGCAAACCCTCGCTATCTTCGTAGTAGCCCGCAGCGCGCCCATCATTACCAAGCGCATAGAAATATGTGTTTTGGGCACCAGGGAAATCGTAGGTCATAAAAACGCCATCGGTGAGGGTAAAGGCGACCATTTTTTCGCCATCGGCACTTCTCGTGTAGCCGGCATAATCCTCAAAATCGGAACTTGCTGTCAACGACAGAAAATCTACACCCGGAACATCAATCGTTTCAAAGGTATAGTTCTCACTGGCGGATCCGATAGCGGGGCCATCGCCGACTTGTGCAGTGGCACTAATTAGGAAAAAGGAATTGAGACATAAGAACAACGTGAAAGTGTAAAACAAAAAACTATTTTTAATTTGTGTATACATAACGAAAATCTCCTGAACGCTAACTATTATTATCCATTTCATGAAAGATGATAAAGAATTTAGCAAAAAATGTCAAATAAAACCAGTAAAATTTGATTCTGATAACAAAACATATCAGAAATTCGCGTCCTCAAAAACATTTGATATTAAAAATAGAATATGGTACACTTATAGCTAGTAGTCCCTATGCACAGCCTAATAAGCTATGCTAAAAGCATAAACAAAAGGACGCAGTCAATGAAAACGATACTTCTGCTCTCAGTACTTTTTTGCGCCATCACGTTCCCCGCGCTTGGCGAACTCACAGATGCAGATATAGACAAAATCCGCTTGATCGTCAATGAGTCCGAAAAACGGCTGAAACAGGAAATTCAGACAGAAATCGCAAACTCAGAGCAGCGCCTCAAAGAATATGTAGACCTCAAAATCGAGGGCGTTAACAAGCAATTTGCAAGTATTGATACTCGATTTACAAGTATTGATACTCGATTTACAAGTATTGACAAGCAATTTGTGAGCGTGAACAAACGCATCGATCACGTAACAAACGTTGTATATGCGTTAATAGCCCTTATTGTTGCAGCGATAGCGATTCCACAGATCCTTATGGCATGGCGAAGCGGAAGGGATCGCACTCTCGAAAGACAAATAGAGGGGCTCGCACGGGAAATAGAAACGTTGAAGCAACAACAGATGGGACAACCGTGAGACAATCGCTCCCTGTCCCTTCAACACAAGTTGAAACAAACTAAAGCCTATTCCCCGCCCATAGCGCGCCTCGGCAGATAACCGTCTGGAAACTCGGATTCTCCAGCACCGCCATGTCGTGCCCCAGCGCAAAATAGAAAACCCGTCCCTCGCCGTATGTATGGTGAAACGCCATGACATGCGTCTCATCTTTCGTCTCGTCATAAGCGTGCATCAGATGATGCGACGCAGCAGGATTGTGCTTGAGATAGTACAGTTCGTCCGTCACCGCAAAATCGCCTAATCCTTCGGTAATCGGGTGTTTATTATCACTCACATTAACCGTGAAATCCATATACGGGCTGTGTCCGTCGAAAAAACCATTCAGCATACCGTGGTAGCCTTCAGATTCCCTAAAAGAGGCAGCCGCAGTGTGCAGCCCGAAAAAGCCGCCACCCGTTCGGATATAGTCGAGCAAACCCGTTTCTTGTGCCGCGGTGAGCTCCCCGACATCCGTGTAAAAAAGCACGGTGTCGTATCCACTAAGCCCGTCAGCAAGCACATCGTAATCTTGCGAGAAATCCGCTGCAATATTGTCAGTCCCGTTGAGCATTGAGGTCAAGAACTGACCGTTCCCCGCATGGTCGTGATAAATACCTTCCGTTCCGACAAATATGAGCAATTTGAGTTTTTCCATTTTGGCGTAGCTTGCAAGCCAAAACTTGCTATACAAACTTCCTCCTCTAATCATTCGGTGTCACGAGCACTTTAACAGACCCGTGTTCATCACGTCCCGCAGCGACAGCAAATGCCTCGTTAATATCGTCCAAGTTAAACCTGTGTGTAACCAACGGATTCGGATCGAGTTTACCAGCGGCGAGTAGGTCGATAGCAACTTGAAACTCCGTCTTTCCCCCACGTCTGCCGTAACAAAACGACCAGACGACTGTGAGTTCGCGACTCCGAGCGAATCGCTCTGTGAAGGTGAGTGGCGTGCGATGCCCACCGACCATACAGACCGTACCGCGTTTTGACGCGATCTCCGTCGCCTGCTCCAGCGTGTTCGCCGTGCCACCGACGGCTTCAAAAACAATATCCGCGCCTCTGCCATCGCTCCAGTCCATAATCGCTTCGACGGCATCCGTCTTATCCACATTGATAGGAACGGCACCCACAGCCTCGTGAGCAATCTGTATCGGTCCATCCGGTTTTCCGAGCATCGCAATAGAGGTCGCTCCCGCGACATCTGCCACCTGAGCAATCGTCAATCCGACAGGACCGCTCCCGATAATGGCAACGCGATCCCCCGGTGACACCATCGCTCTGTTGACGGCATGAACCGCTACAGCGTAGACCTCTGCCAGTGCACCCCCTTCAGCGGAGACGCTTTCTGGTAGAGAGTAGACATTGGGTGTCCTTGCGACCATAAATTCCGCAAAACCGCCACCGCCATGCCGCAAATTCACACAGATGTTATAATTACCCGTGTAGCACTCCGGGCAATCATTACACGGGGTAATGGGTTCAACTGCCACGCGCGTCCCTTTGTCATAGACTGTAACACTCCTACCTATAGCAATAATTTCTCCCATCAACTCGTGTCCGCCGATACGGGGGGACAGCGGTTGCTCCGGTTGATGGTGGTATCCGTGTAGATCGCTGCCACAGATTCCTGCTGCCTCTACCTGCACCAGAACCTGTCCTTCTTCAGGGGTTGGGTCTGGTACGGTTTCAACTCTAATGTCTTTTCCGCCGTAAAATTGTGCTGCTTTCACGATAGCCTCCTGAAAAGTAAGTCGTCTGCTTGAAACATAACATAGCATATTAATCGTGTCAATCGGTTTCTGCTATAGCCCAGATAGGGCTATTCAGTTTTCCATATTTTCAGCGATTTTTGACCCCAGGCCCGGTAGGTGCGGTTTCCCAACCGCACCGGATTAGCCAAAAGAGATGTGAAATCCAAGAATTTCTTAAAACTAAATGACCCTATAGCCCAGATAAAAGACCTTGCACAGAAGACCCAGAAAGCGTATAATGCAGAACATGAATTTTCAAACACATTTTGACCGTTACCTACAAAGGATACGCCGCACACAAGAGAGTACAGCGGCAACGCCAGAACTTTCGCTATTCCCACATCTCCAAGCCTTTCTTGAGGAACTCTCCGTTGACCATTTTGATAGAAACACTGTCCGGTTCGTCCAAGAACCGAGACGATTAGATCAGATTGGCAGACCAGACTTTGTTGCGATGGATGGCTTGCTGCCCATCGGTTATATTGAAGCAGAAGCGTACGGCAGAGACCTGAACAACCTCACGGGACACGCCAGAGAACAGAACGCACGTTTTACCGAAAACCTGGATAACTTTATCCTGACGAATTTCGTGGATTTCCAGTTATGGACAGAGGGTCGGTTGCGTGCGGCGGCGAGCATAGCAGATAGCACTGAAAATTTCGAGACGTTATTGGAACGGTTTCTGAATGCTGAACCTATCCAGATTGCTACGCCAGAGGCACTTGCGGGATACCTCGCCAGACGGACGCGGGAGTTACAGACGCAGGTCGCAACCACGCTTACCGATGAAAGCAGCGACATCTATAGAATGTTCTCGGCGTTCAAGGAACTCCTTCTGTCTACATTGACTCCTGGCGATTTCGCGGATATGTATGCACAGACCCTCGCTTATGGGTTATTTGCGGCGCGATGCACACTCCCAAATGCGACAAACTTCTCACGACACACCGCTGTGGATGCGCTGCCGAGGTCAAACCCGTTTCTCATTCAACTCTTTCATCATATCGCCTCCCCGAGGCTTGAGGCAAACGTTACTTATATTCTGGACGAGATTGCAGTACTCCTCCGAAACGTCCCGACGGAGATGCTCCGCACGGCGTTTGCTGCGGGGAATCATCTCGAAGATCCAGTTATCCACTTCTACGAGACCTTCCTCGCGGAATACGATCCACAGCGGCGCGTGGATCGGGGTGTCTACTACACACCGCCACAGGTTATCTCCTATATCGTTAGGTCTGTAGACAGTCTGTTGAAAACGGAGTTGGAAAGACCCGACGGTCTTGCCGATGACAGAACGCTCATCCTTGACCCGGCGACGGGGACGGGCGGTTTTCTGTTGACGGTGTTGGAGCATATTCAAGCGTCGGTGACGCAAACTTACGGCGCGGCGGAGTGGGGGCAGTATGTCAACGCTGAACTGGTCAAACGGATTTTCGGGTTTGAATTGCTCGTCGCGCCGTATACCATCGCGCATCTGAAGTTAGGACTGTTTTTACAAGCGCAAGGGTGGCGTGCAGATGAACGCCTCCGTATCTACCTCACCAATACCTTAGAGCAACCCGCAGAGATGCAGCCCCCGTTACCCTTTGCGGAGTTTATCACTGACGAGGCGAACGCGGCGTTATCGGTGAAACGAGATGCACCGCTGCTCGTTATTCTTGGCAATCCGCCGTATCCGCAGGATTCTGCCAATCCGAGTCGTGAAGGACGGAGGTTAACTTTTATTGGAGAACTCATTGAAGACTACAAGCCATTAAATGGACAACTGTTGGGAATATGGGACCAAAAAAAATTACTCCAAGCTGATTATGTGAAATTTGTCCGTTGGGCACAGTGGCGTATTGATAAAAACGGAGAAGGTGTTATTGGTTATATTGTCAACAACAGTTTTCTTGAGGGAGAAACTTTCCGAAGAATGAGACAGTCCTTGATGAAGAGTTTCAACACCATCTACTGTCTCAATTTGCACGGCAGCGGCAGAATCGAAGAAATTGTTCCTGAACAAAAAACAGATGAAAATGTTTTTGATATCATACAGGGAGTTTCCATCCTGTTATGCATCAAGCAAAGCGATAATTCCACACCAGCGAAAGTCTACTACGCGGATCTATGGGGACCTCGAGAAGACAAATACAACACCCTTTCAGAAACTGATATTTTAACAACAACATGGTCTGAGCTGCCGTCAATGCCACCTTTTTACCACTTTGTGCCGCGAGTAACGGAACATAGCGAAGATTATGAATCAGGAATAGTAATTTCCGACATCTTTGCCAAGAGTTCCACCGGCATTTTTACCGCGCGGGATAAATTAACGATTCATCAGACTGTTGAAGAGTTACGCGAAACTGTAACGGATTTTGTTTCCATTTCCGAAGACGAGGCACGGGAGAAATACAAATTATCAAGGGATACCCAAGATTGGAAAGTCCATCTCGCCCAAGCAGATCTTCGTAATCACCCAGATTTTGAACAGCATATTGAACCGATAAACTACCGCCCGTTTGACACGCGTTGGACCTATTACACGGGACAATCACGCGGATTTCATTGTGCCCCTCGTCCAGCGGCTATGCACCACCTACTTGCAGAAAATCTCGCCCTCTGTGTTCATCGTGGTATTAGGAGTCCTGTATGGCAACATGCTTTGGTGACTAATAAAATTAGCGAAAAAAGTTATATCTCAAACAGAAGTGAACCTACCGCGCAGGTCTTTCCGCTTTATCTGTATCCAGACCCAGAGGAATTGGGAATCTCAACGGAACGTTCGCTCAATTTCAAGCCTGCTTTTCTGATTGAACTTTCGGAGGCATTGGAACTTCCACAGGTTGAGCCTTTTAACCTCCCAGAAGGTGTTTCGCCAGAGGAGATTCTCGCCTACATCTATGCGGTTCTCTACAGTCCGATCTATCGCAAACGGTATTACGATTTCCTGAAATACGGGTTCCCGCGTATCCCGTTACCGCAGGATATTGAGCAGTTCCTTACGCTCGCAGCGTTGGGACAACAATTAATTGATTGGCATTTATTGAAAGATGTATCAGTTCCGCCGCGCCATCGGTTTGAGGGTGAAGGGGATGGGGTTGTCGGGCGCGTGCGTTATGTGGACGAGAAAATTTGGATCAATACGTCTCAGTATGTCACGGATGTGCCACCGGAAGTCTGGGCATACGAGATTGGATCGTATCGGGTGTGTGAGAAGTGGTTGCGGGATCGACGCGGTGCGGTCGTAGAGCAGCTGCGCGGCGCGCGCCGCCATCGCGGGGATCGGGTCGTCG
>JAPPBX010000126.1 GCA_026702755.1 Candidatus Poribacteria bacterium
ACTTTCAAATTGGCGAAATTGAGTTCTTCGGCGATGATAGTTTTCCCGTAGACCCCAGAGCCAAACTCGCAACCACATGGGGTAGTATCAAAAAAGCCCGATAAGCGCAAATATCGGACATTTTCTAAATCGGAAACTTGAATCCAGTAATGACTTGGTTTGGGTTTCCGTTTTTCATATCCACTTTTGTAAAACTCCTTTCCTCAATAGGTAAATTTGACACCCTTTCCGATATTATGCTATAATTCCCGTCAAGAATACACACTTACAATCTTCCTATCCCTTTAGGGTTTTGCTTGCAAGCCCTTATGAAAAACATTATACGAGGTAAAAATTTGAGTATTGTTGTTCACGTCACACACGAAGCCATCCAAAAAATGGGGGGCATCGGGGCAGTTTTGGAAGGACTGCTAACAACCCACAGTTACAACGAAGCGATTGAGCGTACTATTCTCGTCGGACCGCTTTTCCCGGGTGCTGACCTCGGTGAACTCGATACCGTGCTCTATCGCGCAAGCGAAGGCATAACAGATACACCCCACGCAAGTGCTCTCAGTGAGATTGAGCAAACCTATCAGGTGGAACTCGTCTACGGACAACGGCAGTTTGTGGACAAAAATAAGCAAGTTACAACGCTCACCGATGTCATCTTGGTAAATGTATCAAGCAGTGATGAATCCCAGACTGGGCAGTTCAAATGGCAACTCTACGAGCATTTCGATATTGAATCAAATCGGTATGAGAGCGAATGGGAATTTGAAGAGTATGTCCGCCTTGCAGAACCGGCGTATGACGCGCTGAAGGTGCTTATCGGTGAAAAGGCAAATACGCCAGTATTCATCATCTCGCATGAATTTATGGGAATGCCGCTTGCGCTCAAAACACTCATTGAACGGAAGAACAGTGAAGACCCCGCGAATATGCGTACCGTCTTTTACGCCCATGAAGTGGCGACGATACGTCCTATCGTTGAGGGACATCCGGGACACGATATTCGCTTTTACAACGTCTTAGAACAGGCAAAAGCACAAGGACAATCTATCCACGATGTGTTTGACGATCCGTTTTGGTATTTCAAGCACGCGTTAATCGATAAAGCCTATCTCTGTGATACGATTTTCGCTGTCGGGGATCTCGTCGTAGATGAGCTCCGATTTCTGGCAAAGTCGTTTGAGGACTTTCCGATTAATCTCGTTTACAACGGTATCCCCGCGTTTGAGGTGAGCCTCCAAGAAAAGTTAACATCAAAGGCACTGCTCCAAAAATATGCGAAATCGCTGTTGGATTTTCGTCCCGATTACGTCTTCACACATGTAACGCGGCTCGTTAAAAGTAAGGGACTGTGGCGCGATTTACAAGTACTCATGCATCTCGATTCCCTCTTGGCTTCTAACGATAAAACAGCGGTGTTGTTTATTCTCTCCACAGAAATTGCGACCGGGAGACCGAATGAAAGCATCCATGAGATGGAGGAAGCTTATGGTTGGCCCGTGTATCATAAAATCGGGTACCCGGATCTCGTTGGCGCCGAAATTGAATTGAATAACGGTGTCTCTGCTTTCAATCTACAGTCCAAGGCAATCAAGGTTGTTTTCGTCAACCAGTTCGGTTGGACGCAAGCGGCTTGCGGAAAACGGATGCCGATAGAGATGGAATTCATGGACATTCGTAAAGGTAGCGACGCGGAATTCGGGCAGTCCATTTATGAACCCTTCGGGATTGCACAGGTCGAGCCTCTCAGTTTTGGTGCGATCTGTGTTGTTAGTAATGTGTGTGGGTGTTGCGGTTTTATTCAGCATGCCACTGACAATCGTGAAGTCCCAAATATCGTCATCGCAGACTATACGCAGCTGCATATCCCGCCGAAATCGTTGGACGATGTACTTCATATCGGTTTGGCGGAACGGAATGCGATTGAAACGGAGAATAGTCGAGATATTGCAGCGAAACTCTTGGGACGCTTGCCGCGTAAGCCTCGTGACGTAGAAGATATGCTTCGAGAAGGCTATGATATTGCGTCCCGCATGAGTTGGGAAGTCGTCGTTAAGGATTATTTTTTACCTGGATTAGAAAAGGCACTTTAAAAGTAGCAGGCATACTCCGTATGCCGTTCGCTGTAGATATACACTTTAAAAGCAGACATACTCCGTATGCCGTCTGGTGTAGATACCCTCTACGCATCATAATAATCATGTTCAACCTCTTCGATCCCAATAGTGACTTCCAAATTATAGCGGGTTCAAACCTGCCTCACTGGTTTCAACCGCAAGCAACCTACTTTATCACGTTCCGCACCGAGGACTCACTTCCAGCAGACGTAGCCCGACGTTGGCACGCCGAACGATCAACATGGCTTGCGCAACACGGAATTTCCACTTCAATACCGAATTGGAAAGACAAACTAGCGAGGCTCGAAAAAAAATTCCGTAAACAATTTCATGAAATGTTCTCACAGCGGTACATGGAAAATCTGAACAAGGGATTAGGCGCATGTGTTCTGAAGCAACCCAAACTATCAAAGATCGTAGCAGACAGTTTGTTATATTTTAATGGCAGTCGTTACCATATGGGGGACTTTGTGATTATGCCCAATCATGTTCATCTGTTGGTTTGTTTGTTAGGGGACACAAATCTTCTGAAGCAATGCCGTTCATGGAAGAAATTTAGTGCTGGTAAGATTAATAAAGTACTCGGACGGACAGGGCGATTTTGGCAGGAAGAAAGTTTTGACCATCTCGTACGTTCGCCCGAACAGTTCTGTGCAATCCAAGAATACATAAGAAAAAATCCAAGTCATCTTCAGAATGATGAGTACTTTTTGTACGAGATCTAAGGTAGTAGACACGCTCCGCGTGCGGTGAATCCATTGTATGCACTGTGATAGAGCGTGCCTACTACTCTAACCTATGAACTATTTTTAGTGGACGGCACGACGGAGCGTGCCTACTACTCTAACCTATGAACTATTTTTAGTGGACGGCACGACGGAGCGTGCCTACTACTCTAACCTATGAACTATTTTTAGTGGACGGCACGACGGAGCGTGCCTACTACTCTAACCTATGAACTATTTTTAGTAGACGGCACGACGGAGCGTGCCTACTACCATTAAGGAGAATATCAATGTCAAACCAAACTTCAACGGATGCACCGGTACCGATGACACCGGAACAGAAGTTTTTCTTCGATCTCCGCGGCTGGATTCTGTTGCCATCAGTATTATCGGAGCCAGAAATTGAAGAGATGAAAGCAGAAGTCTATGACGGTGCCAGACAGAGTTATCAAGGCGCACTTCAGACACTACTTGACCATCCGGCAATTGTAGGTGTTCTAAATGAAATTTTGTCCGAAGATCCGTTTGTACACGATGATTGCTACGGCTTTCGATGCGAAGGGTCATTTACGACTGTGAGACCCCCGGGTTGGAATGTGTCGGAACGTGGTGATAATGGTCTGCCGCACGTTGTACGTCCACCACAGCAGGCGAACGCGATGCGGTATCAGGTCGCCGGTGAAAAGATTTTTGCGGGGCTGACGCGTGTCGTGTGGGAACTCGAAGAGGTGAAGTCAGGACAAGGTGCTACCTCTTTCCTCAGTGGGTCTCATAAGGCACATTTCAACTACGGCGGTCCTGACAAGTATCGTCCGAATATCAGCGAATCACCGTGGGAAACGAACATGCGCGAGATGATGGATGACTACAGTTGCCCACCCGGTTCTGTTGTTATCTTCACGGAAAGCCTTATCCATGCGGCGAATGATTGGACGAATCCATCAAACCCTCGGTGTGCAGTTTTCAATTGCTACAATTCGATCTGGGCACAATGGCATCGGCTTAACCTGAGCCACGAGATTATTGAAACGATGCCACCAAAGCGGCAATCGTTGTTTCGGGGGACGTGGGCAATTGGTGGTGGCCCCGGTGGAAACCGCGAGTATTCGTTAGAAAATAATACGACGTGATAACAAGTTTCGGTTTGGCGCGCTCAAGACACGCGACTACAAACCGTGTCAGCAGCGCGCCTATCACGAAACGCACGTATAAAAAAAGCTGGAGTGTCTGGCTCCAGCAACCCAACATAGACATACCGTAGCGATAGAGGTCACGGTTGGCTGTCCCTATTTTTCCCGGAAGGAAAACACCGTCCATACAGCACGTATTCGGGCAAAGGTATCGTCAGAGAATAAACGCTGTTTGTTGCTAATCTGCGGCTTCACCACAAGTAGATTCTGTGGATGCGGGCTTCTCAGCTGGCGGTTCCGAGTCGGCAAACTTGTATTTGCCAGATTTTCGCATTTCCTCCCCTACTTTTTGGTAGTATGCAAGTAAACGATTAAGATCGTGTCCGCATTTTTCTGAAATTTTCATCCGCATTTCGCGAACTTCCTTAACTACCTCATTCATTTCTGTACTGCGAAGATCAATTTGCTTACCCATTTTATGCGGCACCTCCTAAGTAGTCATGTGGTGTTTTTAATTCTGGAGTTATTAAACCCAATTCCCTGTTTATGAATTTGATTTTTTTTCAGATACCAACACCAGCGCGCTTCGGGCGGGGACGTAAAGTTGGATTGACTGTGCCTGCCCCTCTATCGCAACATCTTGCCATGGATAATGTCTGTCCTCTACCGCACCGTAACCGCCATACACTGGGTCATCGGTGTTGAGGACAAGACGATAATCCTCTTTCTCAGGCACGGGAATACGCCAATCCGTGGCAGATTTACTTGGATGAAAGTTGAAGGCAAAGACGAGTCCACTCCGCGCGTAGACGATCTGTTTCGCCTCCTCGTGAATGCATAAAAACTGAATGTCTGCATCAGCAAGCAGATGGTAGGTTGCATCAAGGTGTTGCATCGCACGATCAAAGGCGTTGAGATGCTGGTACCGGAGTGCTTCATCGTCAACGAGATGCCATTGCCTACGCGCATACCAGTAGGAGTTATTGTTTCCTGCGCGTGGGAAATCGATCCACTCAGGATGTCCAAATTCATTTCCCATAAAGTTAAGGTACCCCTCGCCCCCTAAACTAAACGTCAGCAGACGGATAAGTTTGTGGAGCGCAACACCGCGAGAAACGAGATGACTCGTAGCGAAAACACTCATGTTCGTGTAAAGTTCAGTATCCATGAGTTGCATCGCAAGGGTCTTATCGCCGACAATCGCTTGGTCGTGGCTTTCGACGTAAGCGATGTGTTTCTCACCCACACGACGGTTGCGCAGCATGCCGTAGATCTCGCCGATGTGCCACGCCTCGTCCTGTTTCTCCTTCAACAACCGAATCCAGTAATCCGGGATACCCATTGTAAGCCGGTAATCGAAGCCGAGTCCGCCTTCTTGAATAGGACGCGCGAGACCGGGCATACCGCTCATGTCTTCAGCGATTGAAATAGTGTTGGGATTGACAGCATGGACAACCTCATTCGCCAACATCAGGTAAGCGATAGCATCCAGCTCAACATCGGTGTCAAAGTAATCCGCATAGCTGGTAAACTCCCGTTCTAACCCGTGGTCGCTATAGAGCATGCTCGTGACACCATCAAATCTGAAGCCATCAAACCGATAGGTTTCCAACCAATAGCGGACATTACTCAACAGAAAGCGTTGCACTTCGTATTTACTATAATCGAAACAACGTGAATCCCAAGCGACATGTTCACCTTTCGCACCGGCGTGGAAATACTGATGCCCCGTGCCATCAAAGTTGCTCAACCCTTCATTCAAATTTTTGACAGCATGGCTATGCACGAGATCCATGATAACCAGCAGCCCCATACCGTGTGCCGTATCAATGAGTGCTTTGAGTTCCTCTGGCGTACCGAAACGACTTGAAACAGCGAAAAAGTTGCTGACGTGATACCCAAAACTTGCATAATACGGATGCTCCATCACTGCCATCAGTTGCACAGCGTTATAGCCCAAATCCGCAATTCGGGGTAAGATATTCTGCGTAAACTCAGCGAACGTTCCAACTCTTTCCGCTTCTTGTGCCATGCCGACGTGCGCCTCGTAAATCCGCAATCCCTTGGTGTTGATGTCAAAATCGGGTGCGTGATGCTGCCACTGATACGGATGCGGGGGTGCCCAATACTGTCCGGTGAAATCCGCGTCCCCTTCCTGAACGACGCGCTGCACATAAGCGGGGATCCGGTCGAGTCCACCGAGTTCTGAGACAACATGTACCTTGACAAGGCTTTCGTGTGTGAGACGAGCGGCATAATCTCTGTCGGGCAAGAATAGATGCCACACCCCCCAATCATCGACAGACATTGGGTTGGCATCACGCGACCAGTCGTTAAAGTCGCCAATGAGGGCAAGAGTCTCCGCCCCCGGTGCCCATTCGCGATACCAGACACCAGTTTCCCCTTCATGTTTACCACGGTTGAAACCGAAATATCGATGTCCTTGGCTTATTTCACCTAATACACCACCGGTTTTCTCAACGTTTGCCTTGAAACGCCGATAACACGCAAACCGCTCACGCAGCTGTGTTATGTATGGTTTCAACAAAGGATCGGTTTCGATGAGGGCAGTGCCATCAGCCGTGTTTCCGTTTAAAAGTCGCTTTCCCATAATCTATCAATTTAGCATAAACCGACTTGTAATGCAAATCAGATGCATGATACTATGAGGACATGCGAAGACTTTTCTACCGAATAACGCTATGTTTCATATTCATCACGCTGACGGTATGTCACGTGCCCTACCTTGTGGCGGCCCCGTTTGAAATTCAGATGTTTGATGGACAAGCGAAAATAATACCACCCTACACACTGATTTCTGGGAAGCGATACAGGCTTCAGGCAGTCTCGACGGATAATAAAATATTTTCGGCACAATGGTTTCTCGCGGGGAATTTAGGCAGAATCACAACAGGCGATCAAGCCATACTGATAGCCGTTTTTGTGGGTGAGGGAGGCCTTGTCTGTCGCGTGAATGGCATGGAACAACGTATCAAGTTAAGCGTTGTTCCCGCGTCAAAAATTATCGGTAGCAGCGGCGGAAAGCTTCACAGTCCGGCAGGTGTGGAGATTTCATTTTCCAAAGGTGCACTCGCAACTGAACGAAAAATAGGGATAGAAATTGTACCACCGCCGGGGTTGCCTCCAGCAGCACAACAGTTGGTTCATGTCATCCGAATCTCACCTGAACGGCTTGTCCTGAAACGGGATGCACAAATCACATTCCTCTTTGGAATAGAGACCAAACCACGGCTCTATTTCTGGGAGATGTTCGCAAAAAAGTGGGTGCCATTACGAGGGAATGTAAATACGAGTCAAGGGAGTGTATCGGCTACCATCAATCACTTCGGGATTTATAGCTTGATGGCACCTGCACCAACAGATTTAGAGCGTGCTGAGCGTTTACAGATCCAGAACGTCACGCTTTCGCCGCGTGTGTTTTTCGCACCGGATAGGCATCGGCTGACAATAACGTATCAACTTAACGCGCCAGATGCGACGCAAGCATTCGTAACGATGGACATCTTCGATCTTCGTGGGAAACGGGTTCGGCGATTACTTGAGGAGGCACCTCACTATATCGGTTCCAATATTGCCCAGTGGGATGGGTTGACAGACGATGGTGTACTCGTCCGTAATGGTCGCTATTTCCTTGTGATTCATGCGAGGATGGGTTCACAGCGTGCGGCACAGCGGAAGTTAATCGTAGTCTTTAAATGAAGGGTCGAGAATAGAGAACTCCCTTTGGTGAAGGTTTTGGGTCCCTCGTTATACCATAGGGAGTTCTCTTTCGGTTTCTGTACCGTTTCACTTTATACTGGATTTATGTTCATGGGTTACGCGTCAAATGCCGGACGTACATTCGATACGCTGAATTTTCTGTTTGAAAATGCTGCGTCCGCTTTTCAAGCCTATATCAATTGTCTAACTCCTCCCACTGGGCGTATTTCTGGAGGGTTCGGATATCAATACCCAACGACTCAGCTGCCTCACGGAGTGAAGTGTATTGTCCAACACGCCTCCGTGCAACCGCTCGCAGAATTTGGTTTTGACTCATATTCTCTATATTGAGAAATTCCCGTTTACCACCGACTCTCGGAAGACCGGGAACCTGCAAGCTACGCCAAGGTTCCGGAGTCTGCGTCGCGAGTTCATGCATAATTATGTACTGGGTTTCCGGTGGGAGTGTATCCCATATCGCACGCTGCGTCTCCGACGGGAGTGCCTGCCATATAGAGATGAGCGTCTTAACGAATTCGGGATAGATTTCTGGAAAATCCTTGGATTCAAGCCTGTCAGCGGTTGCGAGCGCGACAGCTGTCTGAATAGTGCTTCTCAACTGACGGATATTCCCGGGCCACGCAGCCTGCTCAAGGCGAGCAAGAGCCTCCCGCGTAATCCCTGTAACATCTTTCCCATATTCGGAACTAAATTCGTCAATAAAAGCTGATACCAACGGCGCAATATCTTCTGGACGCTCCCGTAACGGTGGGAGGTGAAGCCTCATGCCCTTGAGGCGGTAATAAAGGTCTTCCCTAAATTCTTTTTTCGCAACAGCCTTTACAATATTTCTATTTGTTGCAGCAATAATGTGGACATCCACCGTCAAAACTTCATTCCCACCGAGACGCGTAAAGGTCGCTGTGTCCAAAACGCGTAGCAGCATCTTTTGGGCATCCAAGGGCATTTCGGGAATCTCATCTAAAAAGAGAATACCACCATTTGCTATCTCAAACGCACCCTGACGCTGTCGGATTGCGCTCGTGAACGCTCCTGCCTCATGCCCAAAGAGCTCACTTTGGAAAAGTTCTGTGGAGAATCTACCACAGTCGATCGCTATAAAAGGTTGGTCCCGTCGTGGACCGTTCTCGTGAATGTATCTTGCGATTGCTTCCTTACCAACACCGGTTTCGCCAGTGATGAAGAACGGAATGTTTGATCCCATTATTCGTTGAATTGTGTTATAAATTGCCTGCATCGGTACCGACGGCAATTCAATGAACACTGACTGCTGATTCATAATGTGCTCCTTAAAGTATACTATAAACAAGGACGAATATATTTAAGTTTGGGCAATTTTAATTCCTAAAAGCCGATTGCGGCACAGTGCGTCATTACCGTGTGCAAACCTTTTTTGGTTTTTAGAAACTATAATTGCGACGGTACAGAAACCGATTTTCCATAGCACATTGTGGTTTTCCATGCATTAACGCAAGATGCGGATTTTTAGTTGACATAATATTCGTGACTCGGTTGTACATACAACGCCAAGTGCGTCAAATGTGCATATATTGCCTTTTTTATAATAAAACCTGTAATTGTCTATACACCAACACAATGGCGAGGTTCCAAACCTCGCCAGCGGTGGTGGGGCTAAACGTGCATGTATTGTCTTTTTTTAGCCGTGTGGAATACAAGTCTTAGAAATAGACGCGAAATGAGGAAAAGAAAAGATTTGGATAACTGCCGAATTCAGATTGAAGTTGGGGGGAATCGCTGTTCTTTGGTCGCTTTCCAATGCTGACAAAACCGCCGACAGAGAGGTGAATATCCTCGGCGACGTTATACGCAATCTGTGGGGCAATGAAGGTCGACGGATCGGACAAGTTAAACAACATCTGTCCACTAAAACTAATTAGAGGTGTCAGTTGATGGGTGAATCCGGGGGCAAGATAGTGCCTCCCCAGCAGATAAACGCCCCCACTTGTGTAAGCCGGTTGCTCCAGATTGGTAAGGAAATCTTCGGGGTCCTTCGCGCCCGCGCCACTGAAATGATATTCGATAAAGGCGTAAGTCTCTCCGCCGAAACTATAGTCCAAACCGACGGAGGCGCGAAAATAGTTATCCGATATGTTGGGTTCGTCGTCAAACGGCTTGACAAGCACGTAAGCCATTTCTAACCAAGATCCTGCACCGCCAATGCCGCGCGCCACGTCCAAACCGACAAGCAGATTTTCCTGAAATTCCAACAATAGAAGTGAGAAATCCGTCTCGGCGGCATTTAATTGACTTCGGAGAAAGACAGCACTCTTTCCAAAATCGAAATTGTTGCCGAAGATGTATCCGGTATCCACCTCCCCCATCACACCCACCGGAATACGCATACGAATTGCGTCTACCCCAACGCGGTCTTCTGTGTCTAACTGGTCATAGGTGTAGGGAGCAATAACATCGGTCGGGTTTACGACGCGGGCACTCCCCCAAGCGATCGCGTCTCGACCTACGGAGATGTCCGCGAAATCTGTGCTGAACTGAACAGCAGCACGATCAAGGTTATGATAGATGC
The DNA here is from genome assembly GCA_026702755.1 of Candidatus Poribacteria bacterium. NCBI lineage: Bacteria > Candidatus Poribacteria > Candidatus Poribacteria bacterium. The sequence continues at coordinate 10,250 of JAPPBX010000126.1, forward strand.
CGACACTGCCAACTGGTTCTTCTTCACTCGGATAGATCGGTGAGTCCAAATCTGCAATGCGATAACGGGACGAAGCAACACCGACAGCAATAGGAGACTGAGAAAAAAGTAACGGGTCTTGAACGCGCGGCGTAAAATCGTAAGCGAGAGCAAATGAAAGGGCATCCGCTGGCGCGTGGGAAAGATTGAGTCGTAAGCGGTTAACCACGACTCCCACCATGGATGCGTCTGGAAGCGGTGAATTGAATACTGTGGAAAAGTTTTTGTAGTAGCCACCGACTCGAAACTCAGCATCGGCGATCCCTGATAGTGGCGTTATCATCAAACAAATGATGAGCGTGAGAATTGTTCTCATTGAATGGTTCTCAAAAGAAAAGTTTTCAGTCAGCAGTTTCTTTAATCAATCAAAAATCCCTCTTAACCGATAACTGAGTACTGAAAACCGACAACTATTACCTCGCCTCATCAGTATCTATCCGCCCGTCGCGAAGCGTAATCAAACGCCTCGCACTTTCCATCACCATCGGATCGTGGGTCGAGAAGATGAACGTCATGCCCGTTTCGGCGTTGAGGTGACGCATCATCTCAAGCAGATCAGCACCGGTTTTTGAGTCGAGGTTCGCGGTCGGTTCATCGGCGAGAATAATCTGCGGTTCAGATACCATCGCGCGTGCAATAGCGACACGCTGCTGCTGTCCTCCCGAAAGCTGCGTTGGCACCCGATCCGCAACGCCGGTTAAACCGACAGATTCAAGCATTGTTATAACCCGCTCGTGCCGCTCTGCTTTCGGCACACCCGCCAAGAGCATGATGTATTCAACGTTTTCCTCAACTGTCAGCACAGGAATCAGGTTGTAAGCCTGAAAAATGAACCCGATGTTATCGCGTCTAAAATCAGAGAGTTCGTTGCCGCTCATCTCCGAAAGCACTTTACCAGCAAGCCACACTTTTCCGTCTGTAGGACTATCCAAACCAGAAATAATGTTGAGAAAGGTCGTCTTGCCAGAGCCAGAAGGACCCACAAGTGCTGTAAACTCTCCAGACTGGATGGTTAAGTCAACCCCATTAAGAGCGTTGACGGGAATCCCATCCGCTGCATAAACCTTCGTCACACCCTCAGTGACAATGACATCTGTTTTCTGAGCTTGTTGCATTTAAAAACTCCGTCGCATTGCGGCTGCTGGGGACATTTTGGCCGCGTACCGTGCAGGATAGAGTCCGGCAATGATCGTAAAAATAAAGAGCCATATCGGATAAAGAATGAACTGTTCAACCTTCATGATTGGGCGGATGAACTCCTGTATCGTTACTCCTGTCATTTCAACGCCGGTATAGTCAATGCCGACATGCGCAAAAACCGCCGTCAAAACAAAGCCGAGTATCATCCCGAGTCCAATACTAACGATTGCTAAAGCACCCGCCTCAAATAAGATGACGCGCGCCATTCCAAAAGGACGCGTTCCAACAGCGCGTAGAACACCAAATTCAAACATCCGCTCATATAACGACATAAAGAGCGTGTTGATAATCCCAAAGACAACCACCCCAAACAAGATAACGCCCATGATGTATTTGCTGTATTTTGTCATTTCCAATATCGCTGTTAATTGCGACATCAGTTCCGTCCAGCTTAAGACTTCGTTACCGTGTTGGGAATACGTCTCCCAAAACGGCAGTGCCGGATCTTGCGCGTGGGTTAGGGACGTAAATTTAATAGCGATTTCATGCACACTGCTACCAATGGCAAGCATCTCTTGCGCTTTTTCAATCCGCACGAACGCCATGCCGCTGTTCATCTCTTCGTCGACAAAGTGATAGATACCGGCAATCCGAAACATTTCTTGGGAGAGATCTCCGCTTTCGGCTTGTGCTACCGTCACGACCACCCGGTCTCCAAGTCCGATTTCTAAAATTTCGGCGAGTTTCGCACCGATAACAATATCGCGGCTGTTATCGCCTTCAAAATATGCGCCCTCCGTTATCGCGTCATCGATTTTGGACAAGAATTTCTCTGTCGGTGGATGTATCCCGACGAGGATAATGGCACTGACACTCGCCGGAGACGTAATCATCCCCGCAGCGAGTGTTCTTTGTGTGAAATGCTCAACAATGTCTTCCTTAGCGAGACCTTCAGTTACCTCATCAAGTGCTTGAATCGTCAATGAGACTTCCTGTGCGTCTCGAAAACCTTCCCGATGGATCTGTGCGTCGCCAAGGAAGGAGGCGGTAGCTGTCCGCACCATATTCTCGGTCATCCCGATCATCAACGCATCAACAAAAATCAGCGCAGCGAGACCGATACCGATCGCTATGGAGGCGATGAGTGTCCGCCGTTTATTCCGAAAGATATTTCGCCAAGCAAGTTTAATTAAAATCCACGACATAGTCTTTAGTTATCAGTTATCGGTTGTCAGTCGTCAGTTTGCCTTGCAGTGAGAGCTTTCAATGTTGGAAAGTATGCTAAAGTTTCAAAGTGTGCTAAAGTTGCAAATGCCTTGCGGTGAGAGTAACTTTACTAGAAGAAACACCCAAGCAAAAACACTTTAGAAACACTTCACGGACTTTACGAACTTTTTTAACTGAAAACTGACAACTATTTAGTGTGTCCGCATCGCGTTTGCGGGCATAATCCGAGCCGCTTTTATTGCAGGAAATAGACTCACAATTGTCGCTGATAGCATAACAGTCATAGCAGGAATAACCAGACACCGGACGTTGACTGCAGCGTACAACGTCTTGAGTTTCATACCGCCGAAACTAATTTCCTCGGGATATGTGATACCGTATATAGATAGCAGATAATTGGCTAAAACTCCAAGGAGTGCCCCAACACAGATGCTTCCAAGTGCTATGATGACGACTTCGCAAACGACGAGCCAGAAGATTTGCGCCGGTTTTGTCCCGACCGCCTTCAGCACGCCGTATTCACGCGTCCGCTCTAACACCGACATTAACACCGTATTGAGAACACCGATAGCGACAATCAGCATAATCACCCAGCGAGCAATGGCATCCCCTTGTTGATCGGTGCGCATGGCGTGATAAAAGGATTTGGCGACCACCTGCCATGGTGCAACATCAAGCGTTGAATCATTGAGTTGTGTTTCGATTGCGCTTGTAATTTTATCAACCCGGTTGATGTTTGACACAATCACGACAATCTCGTGGACGCGTCCCTCAAGCACAAGCAATTCTTGCGCATCTTCAATGTGTAGATAACACGCGACGCGATCTGTTATGTCGTCACCACTCTCTGCGATACCGACAATCTTATATAGGTCATTCGCAATCGAACCGTCAGCACCTTGCGAAACAATTACAATCTCACTACCAATCCTTGCAGAAAGAACTTTCGCCAAGTCTTTCCCAATAACAGCCTGATATGCTGGTATTTCTCCGAGTGTGCTGCCTTCAACGACTTTTTTATCAAAACGGGTTGCTTCGGTTTCGCGTGCAACGTCAATCCCGATAATTTGCACAGCCGTACTCTTTTCACCTACGGAACCGAGTCCGGCACCGTAGACACGCGGTGTCCATGCTTCAACGCCTGCAACACTCAGAATCGTTTCACCCACGGTAGAAGCGTTGTTGATCGTTTTGTAAAGCGACGGTTTATCAAGATACCCCTCGCGATGCACTTGAATATGTCCGATGCGGTTTCGTGTGAACATGGCGATAATATTGCCGTACGCGCCGTCGGTCAAACCAATGCTTACCGATAAGAGCATAAAACCGACAATCATTGCGAGGGCGGTCAGGATTGTACGCCGCTTTTGACGGAGAGTATTACGAAACGCAATTTTGAGTATCATAAAGTCGTATGCATAGTAGTAGGCACACTCCGTGTGCCGTAACCTATCTTCTTCTCTGTAGGTTTCGGCGTGTGAAGATTTTATCGTCGATGTCTGAATCGAATGTTGCGTTCAACCACCGGACAACCGTTTTATGTCCCTCTTTGTTCTGCGGAATCATCTCCATCACAGAGGGTGCGATTTTGTCACCAAAGGTCTTGATTTCCTTGAAATTCATCACCCGCATCAAGTTACCTTTTTCATCATAGAACCGCTGCCACACCGGTATATAATCCTTGGATTGTACTGCCGCAACAATCTTTCCCCAAACAATCGGAGAATCGTCCTTCGGTATGAGTTGGACATAGAGATGATCTGGAGCTGCGTCTTCTGGTGTAACGTACTGATAGGTGTAATCGTCGAGCATCGACGACTCCCGGACCAAGTCGTCATTCGTGAAATCGGAACCCATCCACGACCCCATCATCATCGACGGTGGGATCTTCATTGTTTTGTTCGTCTTCGGTAGGTAGTTCCACATCTCATTGCCGATACGTAGTGTCGCGACCCCTTGTTCCTTTTTCGGTGCGGTAATTCGGATAAAAGTTTTGTCCATCCCTCTCGTCCAGACTGTCATCGCGAGGGTGCGTTCCCAATGCGGTGTGACAATTTGCATCTCCATTTCGGCATGGCTCGTCTCACTCCGATAGAGCTGATCTATTTTTTTGACAACGGTTTCAACATCTGGAACGTGTTCATCGGCTCGCACGAATATACATAAGGGCACAGTCAACACAAACAAAAGCCATACCCCCAAACTTCGCGATTTGTTCTGTGTTTTATTTTTCAATTTCGCCATTTTCCAGTCATCCTTTCCAGTTTTATCCTATGCCTTAATAATATCACAAAATATCTTAAAGTTCAAGTTTCGGTAGGACTTGGGTGTGTAAATATTTTGTCAGCGATTCGTCCGTTGATGCGGCTTATGAAACATATCAAAGCCTCTTGGATAGGGAGAAGAAATTTTCGCTCCTACGAAAACCTTTAGTATCGCGTCTCAGACCGCATGACAACTGATTTGTCTGTGAATTTCGGATAATCAAGAATTCTTCTCCTTTCTTCTCCAAAATCGTTGTTTCTGTGCCGAGTTGATTGATGAAAACCTCGTTAAGGAAGATAGAGATATTGCTTGGAAAGACTTTTCTAAGCGTCTCGCCGCGGGGTTGTGTGAACCCTTCTTTGTCCTTTTTTGAAGTTTTCAGCGTTTTCATTTTTTATCCCTTTATATTTTTTGAGGCGTTGGGCATAACAACTATAGAAGTAGAAGTGTTTGAAGGATCGTGTTAGGTTCTGCAGAGGTGGTCTGCTGTGTGCTAACGGTTCAAATACATTATAGGTTATTATAGCATATATATCAACGTTAGTAAAGTTATAATAAATTTAGTTATCAGAAATATTCAATTGTCAAATTGTCTGAATCGCGGATTATTGCGGAAGCGGAGGTGTGAGATAATCCTATAAATCCTGATTCTGACAATTAACTTGCACCTCTCTAAAAAATCGGGTAAACTAAACAGATATAACCCTCAAGGAAAACAACGATGCCGCAAACACATATCAGAGCCGATGTCCAACGCGCCCTAAGTCAATTCACAAACGGCGAACTCCACGAAAACGCAATCCACCTCCTCAAGGTGTTAGGCTACCAAAGCCAACGCACACTCAACCGCGATACCAGCACAACCGAGGCATTTCTTGAAGATTTTGATCCTGACAACCTCATAAATCCAGAAAAAGCCTTACTGCACGAATGGCAGACGGCTGATTTCCTCTTCCAACTCACCGCTGACGAAATCAGACAACACACGCAAGAGACGTTCACCTTCAATGAGGATCCAGGCGTTGACGAAAGTATTTATCAATCCTACCTGTTTCTCGCTATCAGACTTAAAGGAGACACCTATTCCCGCACCGCACTCGCCAATATCACCCGCGAAATCAACAAGCTCTACGCCATACCTGCGATGCTAATCTTTCAATACGGACACGCGTTGACCTTTTCCATTATCAACCGCAGACCGAGTCAACGCGACGCTGCCCTTGATGTGCTTGAGAAAGTGACACTCATCAAGGACATTGACGTTGTGAATCCGCACCGCGCCCATCTTGACATCTTGGCAGAATTGTCGCTGGATGCCCTCTATCAGCAGCATGGGTTTACGAACTTCCTCGAACTCCATCAGGCGTGGCAGCGGACGTTGGACACCTCCGAACTCAACAGACGCTTCTTCAAAGAGATCGCCGATTGGTATTTCTGGGCAGTGGAGAAGGTGACATTCCCCCATGATAAGGGGGGACAGGGGGGTTCAGCCGATGCGGGTGACGATGTAGCTGTCCGCAATGCCACATGCATTATCCGCCTGATTACGCGGCTCATCTTCGTCTGGTTTCTCAAGGAGAAAGGACTTGTCCCGAGCACACTCTTTGATGAAGACGACATCGCGGCACTGCTCGCGGACGTTGACCCACAGGAAGGCACCTACTACAAAGCAATCCTTCAAAACCTGTTTTTCGCAACGTTGAATCAGGAGATGAACCCCCCTAATAAGAGGGGCAGGGGGGTTCCCCGCAAGTTCCGAGGCGAGGGACGGCAGCACTATAACATCACATCGCTGTATCGCTACAAACGCTATTTCAAGGATCCGGAGGCAGCACTTCACTTGTTTGAGACGATTCCGTTCCTCAACGGTGGTTTGTTTGAGTGCCTTGACAAACCCGCCCCGGACGACGCAAAAACGATCCTGCGAATCGACGGTTTCTCCGACAGAGAGGACAACCCGCTTTCGGTTCCAAATGAACTCTTCTTCTCCGAACCGCAAGCGGTCAATCTCAACGCCGTCTATGACACGAAAAATAGTCGATATACTGTGCGCGGTTTAATCCACATCCTCAACCGCTACAAATTCACCATCGCTGAGAACACACCGATAGAACAAGAAATCGCCCTGGATCCTGAACTGCTCGGACAGGTGTTTGAAAACCTGCTTGCAGCGTATAACCCCGAAACCGGCACGACTGCACGTAAACAGACAGGTTCCTTCTATACCCCGCGCGAGGTCGTCAACTATATGGTAGACGAATCCTTGATTGCTTATCTCCAAAACACAGTTCGCAGTAGGGCAATTCATTGCCCGTCAGAAACCAAACTTCGACACCTTCTTACCTACAACGACGAACCGCACCCATTCACCGATACCGAAACCGAGCAGCTCATCACCGCGATTGACACACTCAAAATCCTTGACCCAGCGTGCGGTTCCGGTGCCTTCCCGATGGGTATCCTCCACAAACTCGTCTTTCTGCTCAGCAAACTCGACCCTCGCAACGCACAGTGGCGACAACGGCAAATCGATAGGGTTCAAAACACCATCACAGAAGCAGAGAAAATCGACGACAGTGTTATCCGAGAAAGCACGATTGACGAATTAGAAGGCGAAATTGAAAACATCAACGAGGCGTTTGAACGCAACGAACTCGACTACGGCAGAAAACTCTATCTCATAGAGAACTGCATCTATGGTGTAGACATCCAACCCATCGCCACACAGATCGCCAAACTCCGCTTCTTTATCTCGCTGATTGTGGAGCAGAAAATCGACGATACGCGTGAAAATCGCGGCGTGCGTCCGTTGCCGAACCTTGAGACGAAGTTTGTCGCAGCCAATACACTCCTCGGTGTGGAGAAACCCGCACAGATGACCTTTCGCAACCCAGAGATAGACAGCAAAGAGAAGGCATTGGAAGAGGTCCGTCGCCGACATTTCACTGCTCGAACACCCAGAACCAAAGACCGATACAGACAACAGGATGCAACACTTCGCGCCGAGATTAGCGCGTTGCTGCAACAGGACGGGTTTCCGAGTGAGACAACGGAGAAGATTGCGGGGTGGGATCCTTACGACCAGAACGCTGCAGCGGATTTCTTTGATCCCGAATGGATGTTCGGTATCACAGACGGATTCGATGTCGTGATTGGCAATCCACCGTATGTCCGTCAAGAGAAAATCAAGGATCTCAAACCCACGTTGAAAAAACGCTATGCCTGTTACACAGGTGCCGCAGACCTCTACGTCTATTTCTATGAGCGCGGCCTGCAATTGCTGAATACAAGTGGCATCCATACCTTTATCTGTTCTAACAGCTGGCTGGATGTCAACTACGGCGCGCCGTTACAGAAGTATCTATTGGACAACACCACAGGTGCAGTTATCTGCCACAGTGAAGCGGAGCGTGAGTTTGAGAGTGCGGACATCAATACGATCGTAAGTATTCTCCACAACGGCACCCCCGATGCAGATTCTCAGATCCGTTTTCTAACCTTCAAAACGTTCATCGGCGACCCAGATATAGAGAACCGTCGGGAGCGGACGCGCACCTATACCGAGTTGGCACAAGCAGGCACGCGTGAAAACAAATACACCGGTGACAAGTGGGGTGGGAAATATCTCCGCGCCCCCGACATCTATTGGACGCTTCTGGAGAAAGGGAAAGATAAACTGGTACGCCTCGGAGACGTTGCGGAGGTACGTTTTGGCATCAAAACAGGTGCCAATGACTTTTTCTATCTTGATGCGGAACGGATTCAGGAATGGGGCATTGCGTCGGAATTTCTGAAACCTGTCATCAAGAGTCCGCGAGAATGCAAAAGCATCCGTGTAGACCCAAGCGAGTTGCAATTCAAGTTGTTTATGTGCCATGCGGACAGAGCGGCATTAGCAGGCACAGCAGCGTTGAAATACATTGAATGCGGTGAGTCGCAAGGGTATCATCAAAGACCGAGTTGCAGAGGACGGCCGCGCTGGTGGGATTTGGGTAAATGGGATTTTGCCGATTTGCTTTGGATTGAAACGATGCATGAGTCCTTTAAGGTTCATCGAAATGCACCATCTATCTATGAAAGTGACAAGTTTTATGGGATTAAATTTCAGGGTAACATTGACACCTTAACAGTTTTGCTCAATTCAACCCCTGTAATGCTTTTCAAACTTCTTTCGGGTTTCCATTCACTTGGAGGTGGAGGATTGAAAACTGCTGTTTATGAGGTTAAAGACTTTCACATTCTACAACCCGAATTGGTGGCATTCAATGAGGATTTGGTAAATACACTGATTCAGAGAGAAATCGGTACTATTCAAGAGGATGTTGAGCACCCAAACCGCCGCGCCCTTGACGCAATCATCTTTGATGCCCTCGATCTCACGCAAGGTGAACGGGATGGCGTGTATGAAGCGGTTGTGAATCTGGTGGAATCTCGCTTGCGGAAGGCGCGGAGTTTGAAAGGGAAATAGGGGTTGATATAAGGCTGCTAATTTTCTTGAAAATGCCCACAAATTGTAGTATAATTTGATGTTAATAGTTAATCGTGTTGTCAACTTAGTTTAAGTTTCCCTTCACGGTTAAATTTTATTTAACACGCTAAGGGGTCAGGTGATGAACAACGAATCTCAGAATCCATCTGATGAATTAAAAAAACGCTGGGAATTACTTGATAAAGAATGGGATGAACTACTCAAACGCAACCTGTCAAACACAGAAAGTCTTGCTAAGTACGTCTTTTCATTATCCAGTGCCGGTCTCGGAGTTTCGCTGATAGTTGTGAAAGACATGAATTTATTGGCCTCAGGAAACTTTAAATGGATTCTCATTGCTTCCTGGGTAGCGTTTTTAATCACTATTTCGTCTGCCTTAGTCTCTTACCTCACCAGCCTGCACGGAATAGATAAGGAATTTGATCGTATCGAGGAAGAATATGAAAAAGAAATTGAGGAAAAAGCAGAAGGTGAAAAAAAGAAACCGGGTAGGACAACGAAAATTCTTCGCTATGTGTTTGTGATTTCTTGTATCATTGGTGTTATCTGCACCCCTTTATTTATTTTATTAAATATAAAACATCTTAAATGCTGAAATTCTGACCCTAAATGCCATAGGAGGTGTCATTATGGCAAATCAGAAGAAAACCCGCTCTGATAAAGTATTACCCGGACATCAGAAAAAGGAACCTCTTCCGGGAAAAAAACCTGGTCGTGTTGAAAAAGGAGCAGCCGATGTGCCGCGTCCACGTCCCAAACCAACACTCAAACCCAAACCCGAGTCCAAACCCGAGTCTAAACCCAAACCGGAATCCACACCGGAATCTAAACCGGAAAATAAGCAATAGGACCTTCAAAACTTCCGGTGTTATCATTACCTACAAGTAATCCGCGCCATGAGTGAGTTTCGGAGTTAATTGTTTGAATCGCTGATGACGCGGATTGTGCAGATTTCACGGATTTTTGGGCTGTGTCATCTAAAATTGTTCGGTGAGGTGAGTAGGATAATCCGCGTCATCCGTGTAATCAGTGAAAATCGGCGATTCAGAACAATTGCGGAGTCTCATTCCAAAGAAATTGTGACTGTGGAGAAAAGCCAATGAGCAAAACGTTACAGGGATTCATTACTTACTCACATGAAGATACAGCGCAAAAAGATACATTACGAAAACGTCTTTTTGTGATGGAGCAAAATAACGAGTTAGGGACATGGGACGATGGTCAACTTACTCCAGGCGATAAAGCACTTCAGGAGGATATCCTCAAAAAGGTTGCTGATTCGGACTTGCTCTTATACCTTGTTTCTGCGGCGAGCCTCGCTTCTAAAAACTGCAACAAGGAATTAGGAGAAGCATTAAAGCAAAAAATAAGAGTTATCCCGATTATTCTTGAGCATTGTGATTGGCTCAACCACCAACTCAGTGGTTTTGAAGTCCTTCCTCACAAAGGTAAACCTATTAGCAAATGGGAGGATCCGAGTGAAGGATGGCAAAATGTGGTAGATGGTATCCGAAAGGCCGTTGATGAAATGCAGGCTCAGGCAAAATCCACATCTGAAAATGTCCAGAACAGACGACTAGCCGGATGGGTTCTTCAACAGGGTAATTTCCTACTGATGCTAAAGCAAATTAATATGGCAATAGAAGCCTATTCACATGCTATTGATCTCAATCCAGATAATGCGGATGCCTATATTAATCGCGGTGCTGCTTATATCAAAGGGGGCAAACACGACCTTGCTATTGAAAACTGTAACAAAGCGATACAGTTGCGCCCCAATTATGCCTTAACCTATAACAATCGCGGGGTGGCTTATGATGAGAAGTGTGAACATGATCGTGCTATTTCAGATTATGATAAAGCGATAGAACTCAAACCTAATTACGCCGACGCCTATAATAATCGCGGTAATGTCTACAAGGCAAAACGCCTGTATGATCGTGCTATTTCAGATTATGATAAAGCGATAGAACTCAAACCTAATTACGCCGACGCCTATAATAATCGCGGTAATGTCTACAAGGCAAAACGCCTGTATGATCGTGCTATTTCAGATTATGATAAAGCGATAGAACTCAAACCTAATTACGCCGACGCCTATTACAATCGTGGGATTGCCCACAACGTAAAAGACGAACATAATCTTGCTATCAAAAACTACAACAAAACAATACAAATTAATTCTAGGCATGCTGGAGCTTATAACAATCGTGGCAGAATCTACATCGAAAAAGGCGATTATGACCGTGCCATCGAAGACTATACCAAAGCAGTAGAACTAAATCCTAATAGAGCGGAGATATATTATAATCGTGGGATTGCTTATGAAAGAAGAGGCAACTACGGTCTTGCAATAAAAGACTCTACCAAAGCAATAGAACTGAAGCCAGATCTCGTTGACGCGTATCATAATCGAGGGATGGCTTACAATAAAAAAGGCAATTATAAGCACGCTATCAAAGACTACAATAAGGCAATAGAACTAAATCCTAATAGCGATATGACCTATTATAACCGTGGCAATGTTTATGGTGATATAGGTGATTATGACCGTGCCATCAAAGACCATACCAAAGCAATAGAACTGAAGCCAGATCTCGCTAGTGCCTACATCAATCGCGGCAATGCTTATAGCAATATAAGCGATTATGACCGTGCCATCAAAGACCATACCAAAGCAATAGAACTGAAGCCAGATCTCGCTAGTGCCTACAATAACCGTGGGGTGGCTTATGGCAAAAAAGATGAGATTGATTTTGCCATCAAAGACTATACCAAAGCGATAGAATTAAATCCCAATCGTGATATAACCTATTACAATCGTGGGGTAGTATGGTTACACTTACAAGAATGGGAAAAAGCCAAAGCTGATTTGATTGCTGCGAAGAAAAAGGGTATGGATATCATTCCCGCATTTCGTGATAGCTACAAAAACGTTGAGGCATTTGAAAAAGGTCACCGTGTAAAACTACCGGAAGACATTTCCCTTATGCTGACACAACGTCGGCGAGATCGCTATCCGAAGATGCAAAAAGTGTTGGATGCCGATGGAAATCCGATTGAATCGCCGAATGTGGTGAATTTACGTGAGCAACTTCGGAACGCTGGTACGCCGTTAGGTAAGTATGTCAAATCAAAACCCGCTTTCGGCATCAACACGGCACCCACAGAAGCGTTCGTTGTAGACAAAGCAACGCGGGATAAACTCATTGCTACTGATCCTTCATCTGCTGATATTTTGAAACCGTTTTTACACGGACAAGATTTAAGGCGTTGGCATGTTGACACGCCTCAGCAGTGGCTCATCTTTGCCCACCGTGGCATAGAGATAAACGACTATCCGGCAATCCTAAAGCACTTGGAAAAATATCAAGAAACTCTGAGCAAACGGAAAGGCAAACAGAAATGGTATGAGCTGCCGGTATCTCTCGGTGATATAGAGCGTTTTGCACAACCGAAACTCGTCTGTCCAGACACCTATAACCATCAGACTTTCGCTGTTGATACTGCCAGTTATTATTACGGCAAGACCTCTTATCTTATCCCAACTGAAGAAATGTGGCTCTGCGGTCTCCTCAATTCTCGGACTGTGGAGTGGTTTTATTCGCAGGTGTCGAACCAATTGACGATTGATCCGCTTCGGGCGCGGAGTGGGTATATCCAACAGATTCCGATTCCCGACATCACGCCAGTCCACAAAGCACTCATCGCTAAGATCGTTGATTATCTGATCTATCTACAGCAGCAACCGACAACAAACAGCAAAGATCTGAGACACGCTCGTGACGCTATAATGCTCGGATATTTTGAGCGGGTTATTGATGGCTTAGTTTATGAGTCTTATCTGCCCGAAGATCTTCATAAAGGGGACAAACATTTTTTCCAACCGTTGTTGGACGAGCAGTTGCCTTCGTACGAGGAAATTCAGGGTGATAAAATGATTATGTTACGAGACATTTTTGAGCTGCTATATGAAAGAACACATCTTGTCCGGCGTAACCTTTATTATCTGGATAGTGTAAAAGCAGTTCGTATCATTGAGGGTAAAATTTGAGATTAACTAATATTGAGATTAAAAACTTCAGAGCTTTTCCGAAATCCTATCAAATTGACCTGTACAATGCTGGAAAAAATTTATTAGTTTACGGAGAAAATGGGAGCGGGAAATCGTCGTTGTATCTCGCTTTAAAGTATTTTTTTGAATCTGGTGTAGACGCAGATAAAGAGGAGAACAAAAATACTGAGTTTGAAAATCATCAGAATATTTTTACCGAGGATCCTGGTTATGTCAAACTTTGTTTCCGTTCAGAGTCACGATTAGAGAAAGACACCTACGAGTGGTCGAGAGACACTAAAGAGACGACTGATGAACTGATCATCGAAGTCTCAAAAGCAAAGGGATTTCTTGACTATAAGTCACTGTTGGAGACTCACTATATTCATCGTGAAAGCGAAACAGTGAATTTGTTCAATTTGTTGGTTAAAACGTTGTTAGCAGACACTGCCAATCCCTTAACAAACAGAACTCTTGCTGATGATTGGAGTGAAATTCAGCCACCCTATCCACGCAGAAGAGATGCAAAAAACAAAATTGCAGACCTTGAGAGACGGATAGTCAATTTCAACAGAGAATTAGCGAACCGATTAACAGAACTCACTCCGAAGGTGTCTGAAATTCTTGAGAAGTTCGGATACAACATTGAACCCAACTTTGATTTTCAGGGAGTTACATACAATCAAAATAAGAAAGAACTTGAAAATCAAGAGATTCTCTTAGAAGTTGATTTTTTTAACGAAAATATCCGATCACATCATCTCTTTCTCAATGAGGCGAAGTTGTCAGCAATTGCAATTTCCGTCTATCTCTCATCAATTCTCCTTCTGCCGGACCCAAAAAGCGGACTGAGGATTCTCGCACTTGATGACGTACTCATCGGATTGGATATGTCTAATCGCTTCCCAGTACTGGATATTCTTGAGGAATATTTCAAAGATTACCAAATTTTTTTGACGACTTACGATAAAGCATGGTATGAAATTGCCAAGCAACGCACGGATCAAAAGGATTGGAAATACACCGAATTCTATTTCAAGGCAACCACCGAATACGAAATACCAGTCTGTAAGGAAGATATCCCGTATCTGGGAAAAGCGAGAGAATATCTTGATGCCAACGACTACAAAGCCTGTGCAATTTACGTCCGTACGGCTTTTGAGGAGATAATCAAGCGATTTTGTGACAAAAGGAATCTGAAGGTCAGGTACTGTGAGAACCCGAAAGAATTAACAACCAAAGATTTCTGGGAAGTAATAACAACTCAGGAAAAAAGAAGTCCTATCTATCCAGAACAAAATATTCTTCTTTTGGATCAAAAACTTGTTGATGAGATTGAATCGGCTCAAAAATTTATCCTAAACGAACTCAGTCACGCTACCTTTGTGAACATCTACAGAAAAGAACTTGAGGATGCCATTGATGCTGTAGAACAACTTGAAGCAGCATTAGCATAGGTTGAAACCATTGAGAATATAGGGACTAAGGAGAAATGCCGAAAGAACTCAATCAAGGGGCCGCCGATACCTATTACAGTCGCGGGCTGGCTCACAGCTTATAAGAGCGACCTCCCGGTCACGATTTCCCTTCAAAACCAACCAAAATCCGAGAGCCAAACATCGCTAAGACACCCAAGAATTGATTTGACAAAATCTGTCTAAAATGATAAATTGACTTCAAACAAGGGAAACCTACTTATGCCTTAGTTTTTAAAGATAAAGAAAGGACAACAATATGGCATCACAGAATGAACTAAAGTCAATGTTAGACGCGCCTATCGCTTTAGCACCGAACACCTATCTGCACTTCTACAACGGTGGGAAACTCCGTGCTGAGTTTATGGGCGAACCCGATCCGAAAGATGACTATTACTCCGAAGAATGGATCTTCTCGACGAACCGGGCAATTACTCCCGGTAGAGAGAATCCACCTGACAAAGGGCTGAGTCGCATCGAACTTCCGAGCGGTGAAGTTGTACTACTGAAAGAGCTGCTGGACGCATTTCCAGAAGAGACACTCGGTAGCGCGCACGTTGACAAATACGGCACTGAATTAGGAGTGCTCCTCAAGATTTTTGATGTTGGTGACGGCGCACATATTCCTATCCATTGGCATCCAAACCCCGACTTCTCGCAAAAACACCTCAATTCACCCTTCGGCAAAAACGAGGCATGGATCCTCATCGGCACACGTCCGGGCGCGAAGGCGTGGATAGGTTGGAAGGAAGCGATAGACAAAGCAGAATTCCGCCGCCTGATGGAGGCACAGGATGTGCCAACACTACGGAGTTTGATGCATGTCGTTGAACCGAAGGTTGGTGAGGTCTATTTCCTACGTACCCCGATCGTTCATTCGCTCGGTACAGGGCTTTGCGTCCTCGAACCACAAGAACCTACCGACTGGAATATTCTCGCCGAATGGGAAGGTTTTCCGTTTGAGAGAGAAGATGGACACCTCGGACTCGGATGGGACCTGGCAGTAGATGCCGCTGAATTCGATAAACTCGAATTGGATTACCTTAACAATTATATCCGACGGACACCCGAACTCGTCCGAGCAGAAGGGGAGAACCGAGAAGACCGAATCGTGCCAGAGGAAGCCTCAAAATTCTTCGGATGCTCACGGCTGACGGTGAACTCAACGCTGAGTATGCCAGCAGATAAAGGCTTCTACGCGCTTGTGACCTTGGGCGGTGAAGGCGTACTACGCGGCGATTTTGAAGATGTTCCGCTCAAACGCGGCAAATCCGTTTTCATACCGCGCTGCTTGTCCAGTTACGTGATTGTTAGTACGGGTGACACACCGATGGAAATCATCTGTTGCTATCCACCAAGCCTCTTCTAATTTATCTTGCGGTTAAACGATGGGGTTTCTACTTTGACGGCTTTTGCTCAAGAGCCGCCCTTCACTACGTTACGGGCTACGGTTTCGCAGCAAGGAATGTAAAACAGTCGGAGAGGGCAACGGGTGTGTAGCAAAGACGTACAAATCGTCAAATCCAGTTAATGCTGCATTGGAAACCTGCTCCTAATCAGATAGAGCAGTCCATGCGGCCCATAATTAAAAAATGTTGGATTTTAAACCCCCTAAACTAAATACAACATTGATTCAGGTTGCGAAAGCCATCATGCCGCTTGTCAACCGCCTGTTTTTGAACGGGTTAACACTGGATGTTGATTCAGAATCCATCGCGCGTTTAAAAATGATAGATGGACATCCTACCGTGCTGGCTCCGAACCATGCGGCACGCGCGGATCCTGCCGTTACGTTTCTCTTGTCCAAACAGGTCTCTCAGCAGTACTACTACATGACTGCACGGGAGACCTTTGACAAAGGGAAATTCGGTGGCTTACGCAGTTTTCTGTTGCAACGGTTCGGTGCGTATTCAATTGTGCGTGGCACCGCCGACCGAAACGCTTTCCGTACAACACGGGAACTTCTGTCTGAAGGCAGTTGGCCCCTTGTCATCTTCGCGGAAGGCGAAATTTCGAGGCAAAATGACACCGTTATGCGCTTTGAGAGGGGTATTATACAACTCTGCTTCTGGGCTTTGGACGATATGGCAAAAGCGGAGATCGACAAACCCCTCTATATCGTCCCCATTGGGATTAAATATCACTATCCACAAGACATGTGGGACGACATTGACATCGCCCTCACGGAATTAGAGGAAAATATTCTTTCACCTGCCGATCGAACACCGATCGAACGCTACGAACGGTTGAGACGTATCGGTATCGCGATATTCAAAACGCTTGCAGCTGAATATCAATATAAGGTGGACGAAACCGTGCCTCTCGATGTGCACATTCAAAAACTGAAAGAACAGATTTTGTCCCATGCGGAACAGATCATGGGCATTCACTCTGAAGCCGATGTGCTCACAAGAGTACGGGCGTTGAAAAACTTAGTCGATGCTGAAGTTTATAGAGACATCGAGCAGATGACAGAATATGAACGGAAGATACATGAAGAACTCCTCCAGAAATTCCAACGATTTCATCCGGACCTGGAGCGGTTAATCAACTTTATAGCGATTTCGGACGGGTATGTCGCCGAAGAACGTTCACCAGAGCGGTTTCTTGAAGTGATCGTCCGTCTGGAAAGAGAAGTCTTTGGTACGTCAAAAATTCGGGGACCACGGGTGGCATCCATTCGTGTCGGTGAACCCAAAAACCTCCGAGAATGTTACGATACCTACAAGGCAGACAAAAGAGAAACGGTAGAACAGATAACCCTTGAACTCGAAACAACAGTTCAGGCTTTAGTCAAGGGCGTATCGTAGGGGCGAGGTTTCCTCGTCCGTGTAATCGGGTTGGGTAACCCAACCCCTACCTAAAAAGCGCGGTAAACTCACTGTAGGGGTGGATCTCCTATTCGGCAAAACCGCGCCTATAATTTGGAGAAAAACATGGCAAAAAAATTGTCGATTGGAAGTTGGGCTTACGCATTTGGTCCTTACGAAGATAACCCTGTCCCGTTTGATGATGTCGTCAAGCGTCTCAGCGAACTCGAATTTGATGGCATTGAAATCGGGGCATTCAAACCGCATATTGACATTAACGACTATCCGATGAAGAGTGATCGGGATGCCGTCAAGGGCTTGATCTCGTATTACGGCTTGGAAGTCTCTGGATTGGCAGCCGATTTCTGGTCGCACCCCGGTCCCGCTACAGACGAGGCACAAGAGGACGATAAGTACTACAAATTATTCAAGGAAAGCCTCCAACTTGCCCTCGATTTAGGCTCGCCCGCCATTCGTGTAGATACAGTGAGTGATCCCGAAGAAGGGGTGGAAGGCGTTGAGCGTGAGGAAGCTTGGGATCGGATCGTTTCCGTCTGGCGGCGCTGCGCGCAAGTCGCTGAAGATCACGGTGTGCTGATGCTCTGGGAGTTTGAACCTGGATTTATGTTCAACAAACCCAGCGAGATTATTGATATGCCGAAAGCAGTCGA